>JAYTGH010000384.1:0-12556 GCA_043733645.1 Flavobacterium sp.
TTACAAATATATTGGGTTAGGTAAAAAACCTGCAGCGCCAGCTCAGAAGCCGGCAGCATTACCAAAACCAGGTGAAAAAATAACGGCTGTCAAAGCGCAACCAGCTAAAACAACGAGTGTGTTTTTAGATGGATTGAAAGGTGTTTTAACAAGTGTGAAAAACATTCAGGTTAATTATACTCAAAACGAAGGAACTGTGCTTCCGGGATTTTTGCCTGGATTAGGATTCTTTGGTTCGTCAAAACCATCGTTATCTTTCGTTTTCGGAGGGCAAGATGATGTTCGATACGAAGCTGCCAAAAGAGGTTGGTTAACAAGCTATCCGGAGTTTAATCAAAACTTTACACAAGTTGTTACGAAAACATTAAACCTTACGGCTAATGTTGATTTATTCCCAGACTTTAAAATTGATTTAAGCGCGGATAGAACTTATGCCAATAACTTCTCAGAACAATATAATACTACGTCTACTCCTGATGCAGATGGCAATTATTATCATGCTCAATCACCATATAATTTTGGAAACTTCTCTATTTCTGCAGTAATGTTAAAAACATCCTTTAAGGCAAGTGATGAAAATAGTTCTTCGTCTTTTCAGGATTTTAGAGATAACCGAATCATTATTGCCAACAGATTAGCAGAACAAAATGGAACTACTTTTTTGGGACGATATGGAGATAGTGCAAACCCTTTTCCAGATCAGACTTTAGAACCTACCAAGTATGCTTTTTATAAAGCCAATGAAGGTTTTCCAATAGGTTTTGGTAAAAATAACCAAGCCGTTTTGATTCCATCTTTCTTAGCAGCTTATACAGGTTTATATACAACAGGTGCAGGTGATGTGGCGAAAGGTATTTCTTTGGGTGCTTTTAGAAATTTCCCAATTCCGAACTGGACAATCAAGTATAGCGGATTGATGCGTTATAAATTCTTTAAAGAAAATTTCAAACGATTCTCAATACAACATGCCTATAGAGCTTCCTATACTATAAACTCTTTCCGTTCAAACCTTGATTATGACGCTAACGTACCAACGCAGGACAATAGTGGTTATGGTAATTTCTATAACAAAACAATTATTGCTAACATCAACTTAGTAGAGCAATTCAACCCACTTATACGTATTGATTTTGAGATGAAAAATGCTTTCAAAATTTTGGCAGAAATTAAAAAAGACAGGAGTTTATCAATGAGTTTTGACAATAATTTATTGACAGAAGTTCAAGGAAAAGAATATATTATAGGTGTAGGGTATCGTTTTAAAGACGTTATTTTCTCTTCGCAATTAGCAGATAATCCAACCGGAATTATCAAAAGTGATATCAATATAAAAATTGATTTCTCATATAGAAATAACAAAACCATTGTGCGTTATTTAGATTATAATAACAACCAATTAGGTGGTGGACAAAATATTTGGTCAGCAAAATTAACAGCCGATTATTCGTTAAGTAAAAACCTAACGGCGATTTTCTTCTATGACCATTCATTCTCAAAACCAGTGATTTCTACATCATTCCCATTGACGAATATTAGAGCTGGTTTTACCATGCGATATAATTTTGGAAACTAACATTTTTTACAATATCTAATCTTATCTTTACGGTCTAAAATTAAATACCAAATGAATATACCAAGCAATTTAAAATATACTAAAGACCACGAATGGATTTTAATTGATGGCGATGTGGCAACTGTTGGCATCACCGATTTTGCACAAAAAGAATTGGGCGACATTGTTTATGTTGAAGTTGAAACTTTAGATCAAACATTAGACAAAGATGCAGTTTTTGGAACTGTTGAAGCAGTGAAAACAGTGTCTGATTTATTCTTACCATTGTCAGGAGAAATTGTTGAATTTAATGCTGAATTAGAAGGAAATCCCGAAGACGTTAATGCCGATCCTTATGGAAAAGGTTGGATGGTGAAAATCAAAATTTCAAACGCTACCGAAATAGAAGAATTACTTTCGAGTGATGCTTACAGACAACTCATCGGTGCTTAAAAAAGCACTATTCTTTTCAGCTATTGGTTGGACTGTTTTAATTGCTGTTTTATGTTTAGTCAAGTTTACCGATTTGCCTTCGTTTGGAGTTTCCGGAGCCGATAAATATGTTCACTTTACCTTTCATTTCGTTTTCACACTACTTTGGGGTTTTTATTTTTGGCTGAAGCTAAAAGAAAAAACAATATCAAAAATAGTCCGAGTTGTTATACTATCACTTTGCTACGGAATACTGATTGAAATTTTGCAGGAAACCTGCACCACAACAAGACATGCAGATATATTTGATGTGCTGGCAAATCTTTCCGGAGCAATAGTAGCTTTAGGATTATTTGTTTTAATTAAAAACCGAAAAACAGCAAACGACTAGATAGTAAAAGAATGCCCCGTCTTGTTAGTATGACAAGACGGGATTTTTTTATACTTTTATCCCATGAATACAAAACAATATCTTGAATCGATATATTTAGAGAAAATGAAGAAAACACTACCGTTTTTAGTACTGCTTTTTTTAACTAATGCACTGAATGCACAAGTTACCCAAAAAGCAACCGAAAGATTTCCTGTTTTTCCGTCTTGCGAAAACTTGCAGTTTCAAGCATTAGAAACTTGTTTTTATAACCAGGTGCAGGATTTTGTGTACAATAATTTTAAAGTCCCCGAAAATCTTAAACAAAGCAATTACAAAGGAACTGTAATTGTAATTTTTGAAGTGAACGATACCGGAAATTTTAAAGTGCAATATGTTGATGCTATCGATGAATCAGTAGTGGCAGAAAGTAAAAGGGTTTTTGCAAAATTGCCAAAGATTTCTCCAGCAACCTTTAACGGAAAGCCAACTTATGCCAAATACACTATCAAAATTGCGATTCCTTTACAAAGTGTAGCCGAATTGCAAGCGCAAAAAAAGGCAGATGCTTTAGCAGAAAAAAATGCAACTCTTTATAAACCCAACAACAAACAGCTATCAGAATTAGACAGCATTAAGTATAAAAAATTTGATAACCCACAGTTTCAAAGTCATATCAATATTCCGTTTTCACACAGTTATTACTCGCAGTTTGATGGCGCAATGAATCAGGTAGGCGCCAATAATCATACAGGTTCAAAACCGTATTCGTATGCTGATGTTTCCAAATATTACAACCTGAATGAGGAAAATCAAAAGTTGTTAAAAGGCAAGGATGCATGGTTGGGCAGAAAACTTTGGGATGAAAGTTTAGTCCAAATTCAAGGCGAGGATTATTGGTTTACGCTTAATCCTATTTTAGATATCGAAATGGGGAAAAGTGACCCGAGTGTTGCTTCTTACACCTACATAAATACCAGAGGAATTCAATTTAATGGTGGTTTGGGAAAGGAATTAAATTTTACGACAACCATTTATGAAAGTCAGGGACGATTTGCCGATTATTTCAATCGTTATGCTGAATCTATAAAGCCTGACGGTGGAGATCCGGCAATTATTCCGGGAATAGGAATTGCCAAGCCTTTCAAAAAGGATGCTTACGATTTTCCATTGGCAGAAGCTAATTTGTCTTATACGCCGAGTAAATTCATCAATTTGAATTTAGGTTATGGAAAGAATTTTATTGGCGATGGCTATCGCTCTCTATTGTTAAGCGATGGCGCAAGTCCGTATCCGTATTTTAAACTGAATACTACTTTCTGGAAAATAAAATACACCAATCTTTATATGTGGCTCAAAGATGTTCGCCCCGAAGCTACTTTAGAAAGAACCTATGCAACCAAATTTTCGGCCAGTCATTATTTGAGTTTAAATATTACCAATCGTTGGAATATTGGTTTATTCGAATCGGTGGTTTGGACCAATACTAACAATCGTGGTTTTGATATGAGTTTCGTGAACCCGATTATATTTTATCGTACGGTCGAGTTTACTTCTTCGGCACGAACGGGTAATGCATTATTGGGTTTGACAACCAAGGTCAAATGGAACAATCAAATTAACTTCTACGGGCAGTTTTTGCTTGACGAGTTTTCGTTGGAAGCAGTAAAAGCAGGAAACCAAAGCTGGAAAAACAAATATGCGTATCAGTTAGGAGCCAAATATTACAATGCGTTCAACATTAAAAATTTATTGCTGCAGGTTGAATACAATCATGTACGGCCTTATGTGTATTCTCATAGTGATGTTATTACTAACTATGGGCATAATAACCAAAGCTTAGGGCATCAATGGGGTGGAAATTTGAGGGAATTTATTGCCATTGCACGTTATCATAAAGGAAGATATTATGCAGATGCTAAAGTTACTTTTGGTGAACGTGGATTGGATTTTAATAATGGTACCGATAACTTTAATTACGGAAGTAATATCTATTTGAGTTATAATGATAACAGACCTTATGATACAGGCGTAAACATTGGACAAGGAAACAAAACCAGCATTTTCATCACCGATTTGCAAGCGGGTTATCTGATAAATCCTGCCACGAATATGAAACTGTTTGGAAGCTTCATCTACCGCAATTTCAATCCTGCGACCGAAACGGCAACCGCTATTAAAGAAAGCACCACTTGGTTCTCTGTCGGATTAAGATGTGATATCTTTAACTGGTATTTTGATTATTAGGATTATAAAAGCATATATAAGCCCATCTTTCATAAAGATGGGCTTATTGTTTTTATAACAAACTACTCTTCTGTCTTTCCTATGTAGGCGGGAATCCATTTAACTGCATCTTAGATTTCCGCCTGCGCGGGAATGACAACCTTTACTAGTAATTTACAATTTTAAACCACACGAAAGGATTTGCTGCGCACAGTTCGGTCATTGGCCTCGGGTGGCTTCGACGAATGTTCGATTTCGGGGGAGTACTATGTTTGCGTTTTTATAATACGCTAACTCTTATTTATTCTTACAAAAATAAAACATAACCTATCGTTCAAAAAAAAGCTGCTGACGAACCTTTCAGTTTGACCGCATGAATCAATCAGTTCGTCCTTATGAATCAATCATTTCGTAAGGACGAACTGATTGATTCACCATGGGCTTTTTGAACCCCTGTATTTACTGGTGTTCCCGAAGGCAAAAAAGTAGTTTCAGCATTGTGCAGGTGCATTGGTTTTTGTAAGAAAAAATTAAACAGGTTTGCAAACCGTGCTTTTTGTTTTTATAACAAAGACTTTGCTTTTTTCCTTCTTACGAGATTAAACCTGTTAGGTCTCAAAGAACTGACAGGTTTGTTGACCAGACACAAAAACGGTTTCCTGTCTAGCCCCGACCTGCCTACAGGCAGGCAGCAGTGGAAATCCTGTTATTGCGAAAAGGATAGTCCTTGTTAAGATTAGCTACGCTCAGTTCGCTACGCTCGGGTGTCTTCGTTCCTCGCAATGACAGATTGCAACGGATGGCAGGAGGATGCGTGAAAGAAAGATAAAAGTGCCGCTCCTAAATCAATAAAAATTCACAAAATATTCTCGCCTACGCGGGAATGACAAAGTTAGAAATATCCTCACTATTTTTTTGTCAAATCGTTTTCTATAAAGTACCTTTGCGGCAGTTCCGAAGCTTCGGAATAAATACTACTGATGAACGCGACTGCTGCTCCATTTTCCTTCAAACAAATTGCGATTGATTTCAAAGAAATCACTAAAGCGGGTTTAGCTATCAGCGTGGTGTTTTCTTCTATTGCGGGTTATTTGCTTGGGGTGCTCGATTTCCATGATTTAAAAATAACAACGTTATTGATGCTTGCCGTTGGGGGGTATTGCATGGTTGGTGCTTCAAACGCCTTCAACCAGGTAATAGAAAAAGATTTGGACGCCTTGATGGACAGAACCAAAAACCGTCCGGTGGCTTCGGGAAGAATGTCTCCTAACCATGCCCTTTTTGTTGCGAGTTTGCTAACTATTATTGGGTTGATTTTATTGTATAACATCAATCCGAAGTCGGCTATGTTTGGTGCGATTTCTATTTTTTTATACACCAGCGTTTATACACCACTAAAACAATACACACCGCTTTCGGTTTTTGTTGGGGCATTTCCCGGTGCGATTCCGTTTATGTTGGGTTGGGTTGCGGCTACGAATAATTTTGGCATTGAAGCGGGAACGCTTTTCTTGATACAATTCTTTTGGCAGTTCCCCCATTTTTGGGCCATTGGTTGGTTCTTATTTGAAGATTATGAGAAAGCAGGATTCTTCATGCTACCTACAGGAAAAAAAGATACATCAACTGCGTTGCAAACTATATTGTATTGCGTTTGGTTGTTAGTGGCTTCGATGTTACCTTGTTTAGGTTACACAGGAAGATTATTTCTTTCGCCAGTAGCCGCGGGAATGGTATTTTTGCTTGGCCTTTGGATGATTTTTTATGCGGTTAAATTATACCAGCAACGAACATCAAAAGCAGCCCGAACATTAATGCTGGTAAGTGTTTCTTATATATCTTTGCTGCAATTAGTTTATATAATAGATAAATTTTTAAGATAATGGATATGACAATGACTGCCCAGGAGCATAAAGAAAGAAAAGCAAGATCATCAAAATTATTGTTGTTGTTTGCCATGGGAAGCATGACGATGATGTTTGCCGGAATAGTGAGTGCCTTTGTAGTGAGCAAATCGAGAGAAGATTGGATGAAAGATTTTAAGTTGCCTACTGCTTTTTACTTTAGTACAATTGCAATTATTTTGTGTAGTGTTACTTTTCATTTGGCCAAAAAAGCCATTCAAAAAGATAACAGATTGGCTACGACTAATTATCTTTTACTGACTTTGGTCTTGGGAATTTCCTTTGTGTTTTGTCAATTTAAAGGCTTTGGACAATTGATGGATAGCGGCTATTTTTTTGCCGGACCGGAGAGTAATATTGCCACTACTTTTCTATACGTAATTGCGACTGTTCACTTGGCGCATCTTGCTGGAGGATTAATTTGTCTTTTATTCATAATTTATAATCATTTTAAACAAAAATACAATTCAAGTCAAACACTTGGAATTGAGCTAGGTGCAATGTATTGGCACTTTCTTGATTTCTTATGGATTTGTTTGTTTTTATTTTTATATTTCTTTAAATAAGAAAAAAAATCTAAATTTGGGAACTTTTTAACTTATAACTTTTATGGGAGCTACAGTTACTACTGAAAATAATACTGAAAATACTTGGGGTGGCGGAAATGAGCCAATGGGAGCAAGTTATGGCAAATTGATGATGTGGTTTTTCATCATATCGGATGCTTTAACCTTCTCTGGTTTCCTTGCTGCGTATGGTTTTTCAAGATTTAAATTTATCAATAATTGGCCTATTGCTGACGAAGTGTTTACTCACTTTCCGTTTAGACATGGTGTAGAAGCACCAATGTATTATGTGGCGTTGATGACTTTTATCTTGATTTTCTCTTCTGTAACCATGGTTTTAGCAGTTGATGCCGGTCATCACATGAAACAAAAAAAGGTAGCGTTCTATATGCTATTGACTATTCTTGGAGGTTTAATCTTCGTTGGTTCACAAGCTTGGGAATGGAAAAACTTTATCCATGGTGAATATGGTGCTGTAGAAACTAAAGGTGGAAGTATCATTCAGTTCGTAAACAAAGAAGGAAAGAGAGTTAAATTGGCAGATTTTGTGACTCATTTACCAGGACAAAGAGAAGAATTAACAAGAAACAAAGGGAAATGGTTCATGAAGGATGAAGATGCTATACCAACTTATTCTGTTGCAGAAGTGCAAGCCAGTTTCAAAGTGCATCCTGAATTGTTAATCAGAACAGAAAAAATATACAGAGATACCGCTGAAGATAAAGCTAACACTAAACTGCAACCCGGTTTAAATCACAATAAAAGAAGAGAAGTCTTAACCAGAGCTGAATCTGAAATAATGGTAGCTAATGGTGCCGATGTAGTTGAAGGCGCTAACTTGAAACACAACGAATACGGAAGTAAATTATTTGCCGATTTCTTTTTCTTTATTACAGGTTTCCACGGTTTCCACGTATTTTCGGGAGTAATCATCAACTTCATTATTTTCTTAAACGTTGTTGGAGGAACTTATGAGAAAAGAAGAACCTATGAAATGGTAGAAAAAGTTGGACTTTATTGGCACTTTGTCGATTTAGTTTGGGTATTCGTATTTACATTCTTCTACTTAGTTTAATTTTTTTAGAAAATTTATATTATGTCACACGATCACACACACGAACACGTATCAAATACAAAAAGAATCTGGTTGGTTTTTGCACTTTTGTCTGTTGTAACAACAGTCGAGGTGTATTTAGGAATTACAAGACCAAGCTTTTTATACATGCACAATTTCATAAGCATGAACTTATTAAACTGGGTATTCATCTTGTTAACGCTTTACAAAGCATACTATATTGTTTGGGCTTTCATGCACATGGAAGGTGAAAGAAGTAGTTTGCGTTGGTCAGTTGTTGCGACTGTCATTTTCCTTGTATTGTATTTACTATTTATACTTCTTGTTGAAGCAGATTACATTTTCGAGGTTTTTAAAAATGCTACTATTAAGTGGAATTTTTAACACTATATTAATTCAAAAAAAGTCCCGTCTATTCTATTGAAACAGGCGGGATTTTTTTATTTTTGCACATCCGCTTTTCACAATCCAAATGAAAAAAAATATTGTCCTTTTTGTCTTGTTTGTTTTACCCATAGTTGCCTATCTTTTCTTTGCTTCTGGCGTAAACAGCTTTATTTCACTGCCAACGATTACCAAAAATATTCCTGAAGTTAACGAATGGAAAACCTTGGATAATAAACCAGTTACTTTAACTAATAAAATCACCATACTCGGCTTTATAGGAAGTGATGTGATGAAACACAAAGGAAACTTCTTTAACCTTTATGAAATTATTTATGATAAGTATAAAGATTTCAAAGATTTTCAAGTGGTGATGGTGCTTCCAGATGGAACACAAAATCAGGTTCAAGAGCTATTGAAGATTGACATAAAGAAATTAGGCACTCACAAAGGATGGAATTTTGTCTTTGCTTCGCCGGATGAAATTAATTCGTTCTATGGCAAACTTCAATTGGTAGGTAAATTAGACACTACTTTAGCGACGCAGAATGTTTTTATAGTCGACAAAAAAAGAAACCTTAGAGGGAGAAAAGGCGAAGATCAAAAAGGTACACCAGAATACAAAGAAGGATACAGCACTGTACTTGTTGCCGACCTTTATAACAAGATGATGGATGATATGAAAATCATCATTTATGAATATCGTGCAGCACTCAAAAAAAACCGTAACGCAACACAAGAACATAAATATTTTCCCCATGAAAAATAAATCATATATAGGATTATTTTTTATCATACTTGTTTTCGGAATCATATTCATTCCAAAAATTGTAGAAAGACTTAAAAACGGAACTGTTGTTCAAGGCGACAGATTAGACGCTGTTTCCAATCATAAGAATGGAGAAACAGGTTTGTTAACTTTTCGTAAGGCACCAAAGTTTACATTGACGGATCAAAACAATCAAACTATTTCTAACGAAACATATAAAGGTAAGGTTTATGTCGTAGAGTTTTTCTTTTCAACTTGTCCGTCTATTTGCCCGATTATGAATAGAAATATGGTTGACATTCAAAATACTTTTTTTGGTAATCCAAACTTTGGGATTGTTTCCATTACCATTGACCCCGATCATGACACTGCAAAAGTTTTGAAAGCGCACGCAGAAACACTTGGCGTGAAATCGTCCAATTGGCACATGCTAACAGGAGATAAAGAATACATTTACAGCATTGCCAATAAAGGATTTGATATCTACGCAGGTGAGAATAAAAATACTACAGCAGGTTTTGAACATTCAGGACTTTTTGCCTTAATTGATAAAAAAGGATTTATCCGATGCAGAAAAGATGATTCAGGAAACCCAATTTTTTATTATGACGGTTTAAAGAAAGAAGGAGTAAAAGCCATTACACAAGACATAAAAAAACTTTTAAATGAATAATTCCGACAACAAAACACTAGAACAACGATTTAGATTTCCAATAATTTTGGTTTCCATAATAATACCAGTAGCTGTAGCTCTTTTGTTTACAGTGAAGTTAAAAGATTTTGGTATCGAAGTAGAACCACTTTCCTTTTTACCGCCAATTTATGCCGGCTTAAATGGTCTTACCGCTCTGCTTCTAGTAATGGGGGTAATGGCAATCAAAAACGGAAACCAAAAAGTGCACGAAAGATTCATGACTACTGCGATTGCTTGTTCCGTAATTTTTCTGGTAATGTATGTGGCATATCATATGACCACAGAAACCACGGTTTATGGTGATATAGATGGAAACAAAATTTTAGATCCAAAAGAAAAAGAGTATGCTGGCACAATGAGATCGGTGTATTTGTTCATCTTGCTTACCCATATTGCATTGTCTGTAGCAATCATTCCTTTAGTATTGATTACGTACGTTAGAGCACTGGCAGCACGATTTGATAAGCATAAAAAAATAGCTAAAATCACTTTTCCGTTATGGCTGTATGTTGCGGTGACTGGTGTTGTGGTGTATTTAATGATTTCTCCTTATTATGCTAACTAAAAAAAAAAGAGAAAAGAGCCAAGAGAAAAGACGATTTAGTTTGAAAAGCATTATTTTCTTGCTTCTTGCTTCTTGCTTCTTTTCTCTAGACTCTTTCTCACAATGTGCCATGTGTCGTGCCGCTTTGGAAAGCGAAGGCAATAAAACTAAAGTAGAAGCAGTAAACGATGGTATTGTATTCCTAATGGCTGTTCCTTATATAATTGTGGCTGTGCTAGGCTATGCGATTTATAAAATGTATTTTAAGAAATCAGCTTCTAAAGAAGAAAAACTGCTAACTAAAGACTGAACACTATTCTCAATCCATTCCGTCAATTTTCACACTCATTTTTCCGGTAGTTGTTATAAATGCAATCATGGCTTTATCGGTTACTTCTACTTTTTCAAAATCAAAATCACTCATCGTTCCATTAACGAAAACACCTTTCATAGGCGAATAATTATTCAAATAATGTAACAAACTCTTCTTGCCTTCATCCAGATTTTCTCTGATAGAATAACGACAGTTTTCTTGAATTTTTTTCAAAATTACACCTTGCAATAACCAATTGGCGGTTCTGGTTAATAATCCTTTTGAATTTAAAACATAATCCATTTGTTCAAAATAAATCTCTTTAGTCACAGCATTATAATTTGGAATTCCCGAAAGATAAATGGTTCCGTTGATGCTTCCGGTCATATCAAGAGCAATAATAATTTTTCCATCTTTTTGCCAAAGTGCCACATTTTGAACTACAATTTTTCTGCTTCCGGAAGCAAATTCTTTTCCCTGAAAATTGCTGGCAATAATTTTGGAAGCGCTGTCATAAGTAGAAATCGCTGCAACGTTTGCAGTTAGTTTTTCCGGAATCTTGGTCACTGCTTTAAACTGAACAGCATTTCTATCGAAACTGCTTTTTGGTTTCGAACCTACCATGGTTTGCATATTGCATTTCAATCCCAAATCCATATTGATTTGGCTTTTGCCTAAAACGGCATCAGTAACATAAACTTCTATCGGAATCAGTTTAAACCAAGATTGGTATTGCTCGCTGGTGATAAAAGGGGTGCTCATTTTTTCTAAAACATCAAGCACATAAGGTTTAAAATCACAGGAGTTTTCAATGGCTTCGTCAATCTTTTTAGCAATTTTCGATTTAAAAATAGAAAGCGTTGGATTGATAATATACGTAATAGGAACATTTCTTCCTGCAACTAGTATTGTGGGGCTTTCTGACCATTCAAAATCATCAATTTTAGACGTTGTCGACATTTTCCAGTTAGACAATTTCATATCGCTAATCAGTGTGATTGTACCATTTAAATTAATTTCTCTGGTATCGTTTAAACCCATAAAGTCGGTTCCGTATTTGAATTTAGACCAAATTTTTAAAGGCAATGTCGTTTGGATTTTACCATTTTTCTCAATCAAACGGATTGGTGCCGTTTTCGTAATTTTCATTTCGGTTTTATCGTCTTCTAAATTGGAATCGTCATAAATTTGCCCGCTTAACGTTTTGTTCAATTGGTTTTCTATTTCTTTTAAAGAGATTTCCAATGGCATGCTGACAAATGATGTCTTGGTGTTGAAAACCATCGGAGTATCATCAGAAGGAAGCGGTTTTAAGGCTTCAATTCTTTGAGTTGTAGAGCAACTAGTAGAAATAAGGGAAAGAAATAGGATAGAAAGAGTTACTTTTATTCTTGACATGACGGCAATTAATTTCGGCAAAAATAAAAGTAAAAAATGTAAAACATTGTAACATTATCAAAAAAGATAAGTCTAAAGTTGTGTGTCTATAAATAATTAAATGAAAGACAAAAATTATATCTTTGTTCACTAGAAAATCTGAGGGTAGGAAACCCGTTTTACTATGAAAAACAGTATACAAGCATTTACATTACTTTTTATTCTTCTTTTGGGATTTACTTCCGTTGCTCAACAAAAAAAGTGGACTATTCAGGAATGCGTTGAGTACGCATTGAAAAATAACATATCCATCAAACAATCTGAATTAGATATAAAAACTGCTGATATTG
>JAYTGH010000385.1:0-4833 GCA_043733645.1 Flavobacterium sp.
AAAAGAAAATTTTATTAAATGTTTGGAAGAAGATTTCGAAGATCAATCCGCTTTATATAATGTGGTGTATTGCTTCGAATTTTTAGACCAAAACTTAGAAGCCATTGAATACCTTAAAACATATATTGATAGAAATCCATATAGCGAAATCGCCTGGCATCAGTCTGGAAGATTATATTACGGAGTAAAAGATCATGAAAATGCAGTGCGTTCTTTTGAATTCGCAACTTATATAGATGAAGAATTTGTTGGCGCTTACATGGAAAAAGGTAAGGCTTTAGAGCGATTGAAACGTTATGAAGATGCCATCGAAAGTTATAACAAAACCATCGAGTTAGACGATCCGACATCGTATGCTTTGTTGCGTATTGGTAAATGCTATGAAAAACTAGGCAACAAAGTACAAGCACTAAAATACTTCAACAAAACAGTACACGAAGATCCGTTGCTAGACAAAGGCTTGATTGCGATTACTGATTTTTATGTTCGCCAAAAAAATTATCAAAAAGCGTTGTATTTCGTCAACAAAGCATTGGCTATTGACGACCAAAATCGTTTGTATTGGAAACGTTATGCAACGATTAATAAAGCGATGGATCATTTTGAAGAAGCGGAATTTGGGTACCGAAAAGCAATTGAATTTGGCGATTTTCAGTTAGACACTTGGTTGTTTTGGGTTGACATTATGCAAATAATGGGCGAATACAACAACGCTATTTTAACTTTAATTCAAGCGGCAGAATACTTCCCTGATGATTATGAAATAGAATATCGTATGGCTGGTTTTCATATGCTTTTGAACGAAGAAGAAAAAGGAAATTATCATCTGAGTAACGGTTTACGAATCAATTCTAAACATCAAACTATTCTTAAAGAACTATTTCCAACCGTTTGGGATAGAGAATCTGTTCAAGATTATATCGCAAAACATACAAAACCAGAATAATGTCGAGAAGACAATTTGGCTTACTCGGCAAAAACATTAGCTACTCTTTTTCTAAAAAATACTTCACTGATAAATTTGCTTTAGGCAATTTAACCGATTGTTCCTATGAAAATTTCGACATTCAAACCATTGAAGAATTTTTAACAATTATTACCAGTAATCCTGATTTAAAAGGATTAAACGTTACAATTCCATATAAAGAAAGTGTAATTCCTTATTTGCATAAACTTTCCAAAAACGCTGCTCAAATTGGTGCGGTAAACGTTATTCGGGTAACCAAAAAAAGAAGCTTAAAAGGATATAATTCCGATTATTATGGTTTTATGAAATCCATAGAACCATTATTACAACCACATCACAAAAAAGCATTAATTCTCGGAACCGGAGGCGCGGCCAAAGCAGTTTCGTTTGCGTTAAACAAACTCGGAATTCTATACACTTTTGTGACTCGTGAAGAAAAAGAAGGGATGATTGATTATGACAGAATCAATGCGACAACTTTTGATAATTATCAAATTGTCATCAATTGCACACCAGTTGGAACTGCTCCAAATACCAAAGAGTTCCCTCCTATTCCTTATAATTTCTTTACCTCCAACCATATTGCTTTCGATTTAATATACAACCCAGAAGAAACACAGTTTTTGAAAAAAGCCAAAAAGAAAGGTGCCATGACTAAAAACGGTCACGAAATGTTAGTGCTTCAAGCGGAAAAAGCCTGGAAGATATGGAATAAATAATCAAAACTATAAAACCATGAAATCAAACAGAAGAAGAATTATTTTTGCCTTTATAATAATAATAATTTTAATTGCAAACTTTAACAGAAGTCATAGCAATGAAAATGTGAGAAATATTCAGTTTATATCCATTTTTATGATGGGATTATTTGCTGGATTATTGGTTAAAGAAATTATTGATGCCATAAAAAATAAGCAATCGGAATAACACTTTATGAATATTAAACTTTTAGCCATTGGCAAAACCGATAACAAAGCATTGCAATCACTAATTGATGATTATACTAAGCGTTTGTCTTTTTACATCAAGTTTGATTTGGAAACTATTCCGGATATTAAAAACGTTAAAAACCTTTCAGAAAGTCAGCAAAAAGAAAAAGAAGGTGAATTGATTTTGTCCAAGCTCACACCAACAGACCAATTGATTTTATTAGACGAGAACGGAACAGCTTTTTCCAGCGTTGGCTTTTCAGATTATTTGCAGAAGAAAATGAATTCCGGTATAAAGACTTTAGTCTTTGTAATCGGTGGCCCATATGGTTTTAGCGATGAAGTCTATCAAAAAGCACAAGGTAAAATTTCGCTTTCTCTAATGACATTTTCGCATCAAATGGTGCGCTTGTTTTTTATTGAACAATTATATCGTGGATATACAATTCAAAGAAACGAACCGTATCATCATCAGTAAAAGTACGAAGTCAGAAATACGATTCACAAAGTTTAGTAAATGTATTCTTTCTTGCTATTGATAGTAATTCCTTTTGGAGCAATCAAATGCTTTACAAAAAATTTATATTGAATATACTTTCCAAACGACATTCCTTTGTCATAAGAAAATACGATTTCAGATTTGTGCTCAATAAACAAATTATTTATAAAACCTTGCAACTCGTTTTTCGAAAAAACTTCATCTTTGAAATGAACCAAATCATTACGATCTAAATAAAAATAATTTACGCCTATATCAGGTTTCTCTAACTTGTATTTCACTTTCGTGAAAGGCAAAAAAGCAGTAGCTTTCTTCACTGTATCGCTGTAAGCAAAATAGTTTTCTGCGCGCTTATTGATTTGCAGTTTTTTAATTTCCAAAATCACTTTTCGCAACGGCAAACGCTTATCAATATTGAAAAGCCAATTGGTAGAACTAATCGAATTGTTTCTATTGACATCGATTAAAGTATCTTTTTCTTCCGTTTTGAAAAAGAAATAAATCGATAAATGATCTTTCACATCAGCCAAAACCGTCTCATTGGCTTGCGACAACAAAACTTCTTTGTTTTGACAGGAAGACAATAAAAACAGAAAAACTAAAACAACTATTATTTTCATAATTGACTGACTAACTTTATAGTTTCCACGGCTTCTTTTACGTCATGCACTCTGAGAATATTAGCCCCTTTTTGTAATGCAATCGTATTCAAAACTGTTGTTCCATTTAGTGCAAAATCGGCCGAAGTTTCGAGCGTTTTATATATCATTGATTTTCTTGAAACCCCAACTAAAATTGGTAATTCGAGCATTTGAAACAACTCTAAATTATTCATGACTTCAAAATTTTGTTCTTTTGTTTTGGCAAATCCGAAACCAGGATCGATAAGCAAATCATTAATACCAAAACTTCTGGCCTGAGAAACTTTTTCAGAAAAATAGAATAGTATTTCTTTAGTTATATTTTCATAATTCGCCATACTTTGCATCGTTTGCGGATTGCCTTTCATATGCATCATGACATAAGGAACTTCGAGTTTAGCAACAGTTTCCATCATAATTGCGTCTAAACTTCCTGCCGAAATATCATTGATGATGCAGGCACCATTTTCAATTCCGGCTTTGGCTACTTTGGCACGAAAAGTATCAATAGAAATCAAGGTTTCTGGAAAGTGTTTCAAGACTAATTGTATAACCGGAATTAAGCGTGTAATTTCTTCTTCTTCCGAAACAAATTCGGCACTTGGTTTGCTTGAATAGGCTCCAATATCTATAAAAGTTGCACCTTCTGAAAGCATTTTTTCAACCTGAGAAAGCACACCTTTTTCATCTGAATGTTTGCCGCCATCGTAGAACGAATTTGGCGTGACATTTAATATTCCCATCACTTTGGCATATGATAAATCGATGAGTTTTCCGAGGCAGTTTATAGTCATCTGTTTTTTAAGATAGTTATAAGATTTAGTACTTTGTACTTCAATCTTTATTCTTTACTTTTGGTGAAATTTGACACAAATATACATTGAAATGAGTAAAACTTCTCAAGAATATGATAAGGTAATTGCAATTTGCCGACAGCTTTACGGCAACAAAATGACAGATTATGGAAGTGCCTGGAGAATCTTGAGATTGCCATCATTAACCGACCAAATATTCATCAAAGCCCAACGCATTAGAAGTTTACAACAAAATGAAATCCGCAAAGTCGACGAAGACGAAACCGGAGAATTCATCGGAATCATCAATTATTCTATCATGGCGTTAATACAATTGGATTTGGGTGTTGTCGATCAGCCCGATTTAGATGCGGCTAAAGCTATTCAGTTATATGATGAAAAAATTGCCGCTACAAAATCACTTATGGAAGACAAAAACCATGATTATGGAGAAGCTTGGCGAGAAATGCGGGTTAGTTCATTAACGGATTTGATTCTGCAAAAGTTACTTCGCGTAAAGCAAATTGAAGACAATAAAGGAAAAACTTTAGTTTCTGAAGGTATTGATGCTAATTATCAAGACATGATAAATTACTCCGTTTTTGCTTTGATTTTAATGAAATTTGGACAATAACCCTTCGAATGCGCTCAGGGTGACAAAAAGAAAACTATGAAAATATCAAAAAATTATATTGCTTGGTCTTTAAGAATTATTGTAGCTGTGCTTTTCATCGTTTCTGCTTTAGCAAAACTATCGAAAGGACATTTATTGGATTCGCCTTATTTTGCGATTTCAACTTTTGAAGTGAAGCAATTGTATCCGTTAGGATTTTCGGAAGGATTTGCTCCTTATTTTTCGAGAACACTTATCGGTATCGAATTGGCGCTGGGATTATTGCTTTTACAAAACAATTGGTTGCGCAAATTTATCGTGCCTGTGACTACACTTTTATTACTAGTATTCATCGGACATTTGAGCTATGTTACTTTCTTAAGCGGTGGA
>JAYTGH010000386.1:0-1609 GCA_043733645.1 Flavobacterium sp.
GAAGAAATATTCGGGATAGAAATTCACAATCACTCGTTGTATTTCTATGCGAATAAAAAGTCGGGAGAAGGAAGTTAGAAGATGGAGGACACAAAACAACACTTAACTACATACACAACACAATGACCGTAGATTTACTACTCGGATTACAATGGGGAGACGAAGGCAAAGGAAAAATTGTTGACGTACTTACCTCAAAATACGACATTATTGCCCGTTTTCAGGGCGGACCTAATGCTGGACACACACTAGAATTTGACGGAATCAAACACGTTTTAAGAACCATTCCTTCGGGGATTTTTCATGGAAACAATATCAACCTCATCGGAAACGGTGTTGTTATTGACCCTGTTGTTTTTAAGAGCGAAATTGATGGTTTGGCCAAGTTCAATCTTGATTTGAAATCCAAATTGTTTATTTCGCGTAAAGCACATTTAATTCTGCCAACGCATCGTTTGCTTGATGCAGCTTCTGAAGCAGCAAAAGGCAAAGCCAAAATTGGTTCAACTCTAAAAGGAATAGGACCAACTTATATGGATAAAACCGGTAGAAACGGAATCCGCATAGGCGATATTGAATTAGCTGATTTTAAGGAAAGATATAGAGCTTTGGCAGACAAACACGAAGCTATGATTGCTTTTTATGATGTGGCGATTCAATACAATTTACCGGAACTGGAAAAAGAATTCTTTGAAGCCATTGAAGATTTGCGACAATTAGACTTCATTGACAGCGAGGAATATTTGGCGCAAGCCCAAAAATCAGGCAAATCTATTCTTTGTGAAGGGGCACAAGGTTCGCTATTAGATGTTGACTTTGGAACTTATCCGTTTGTAACCTCATCAAATACTACGGCTGCTGGTGCCTGTACCGGATTGGGAATTGCTCCGAATAAAATCAAAGAAGTTTATGGGATATTCAAAGCATATACCACTCGTGTAGGTTCAGGGCCATTTCCTACTGAGGATTTTGGTGAGGCTGGCGATGTTATGGCTAGTGTAGGTAATGAATTTGGCTCGGTAACCGGAAGAAAAAGACGTTGTGGTTGGCTCGATTTAGTAGCGTTGAAATATGCTATTCAAATTAATGGTGTGACCCAACTGATGATGATGAAAGGCGATGTGCTTTCGGGCTTTGAAACCTTGAAAGTGGCTACGGCATACAATTATAAAGGAGAAGTGATTCATCATTTACCCTACAATATTGAAGAGGAAAACGTTACGCCTATTTACACCGAATTTAAAGGATGGAAACAGGATTTAACGGGTTTAACTACTTTTGAAAGCTTACCAAAAGAACTAAAAGACTACATCGAATTTATAGAGCGTGAAGTAGAAGTACCAATAAAAATTGTCTCTGTTGGTCCTGATAGGAAACAGACGATAATGAGATAAAAAAGCCCCTAATGGGGCTTTTTTTATTGTTCTTTTACTTTTACTTTACCTCTTCTGTTTGTTTTTACCTTATATGTTTTTTGTGGTTCCCCTTTGTAGGTTTTCGCATATTTGACTCTCATATTGTCATAATCACCAAAAGGTTCGTTTGGGTCGGTAAGTACAACCTTGTAACCGTTGTATAGATCATAATCTTTATAAGCTGTTGGCAATGT
>JAYTGH010000387.1:0-1607 GCA_043733645.1 Flavobacterium sp.
GCAAATCCGATGAGTGCTGTTTTAAATAAAAAATAAAAGTGGGAAAATTAAAATTCATATTAAGTGGCGGCGGAACCGGTGGACATATCTACCCGGCGATTGCCATTGCCAATGAATTAAAATTGCGTTTTCCTGATACCGAATTTCTTTTTGTTGGTGCCAAAGACAAAATGGAAATGCAAAAAGTCCCACAAGCAGGCTATGAAATCGAAGGACTTTGGATAGCAGGTTTACAACGAAAACTGACTGTGCAAAACCTTATGTTTCCCCTGAAAGTGACAAGCAGTTTATTGACATCCCGAAAAATAATAAAAGCATTCAAACCTGATGTAGTAATTGGAACGGGCGGTTTTGCAAGTGGTCCTTTGTTGCAGATGGCAAATATGTTAAAAATTCCAACAGTAATCCAGGAACAAAATTCGTATCCCGGAATTACAAATAAATTGTTGGGTAGAAAAGCCAATGCGATTTGCGTGGCTTATGAAAATTTAGAGCGATTTTTTCCAAAAGACAAAATTGTTTTCACGGGAAATCCGGTGCGTCAGGATTTATTGGAAATCGATTCTAAACGAAAAGAAGCCATTAAACATTTCAATTTAAATCCGAATAAGAAAACGCTTTTGGTGCTTGGTGGAAGTCTTGGCGCAAGAAGATTAAATAAATTAATTGAAAAAGAAATCTACAATCTTGTTTCAAAAGAGATTCAGATTATCTGGCAATGCGGCAAATTATATTATCACGATTATAATCATTTTTCTGATGGTCAGCTTGTGCAAGTCGTGTCGTTTATTGATAGAATGGATTTGGTTTACGCTGCAGCAGATTTCGTCATTTCTCGTGCCGGAGCCTCATCTGTTTCGGAGTTGTGTTTGGTTGGAAAACCAGTAATTTTTATTCCGTCACCAAATGTAGCCGAAGATCATCAAACCAAAAATGCCCGCGCCATTGTAGATAAAAACGGCGCTATTTTAATTAAAGAAAGTGAATTAGAATTCACCTTTGAACCGATATTTTCGAATTTAATTTTCAATGAAAATCTTCAAAAAGAATTGAGCGAAAACATTAAAAAACTGGCAAAGCCAAACGCAACAATAGACATCGTAGAACAGATTGTGAAATTAATAAAATAAAAAACTCAGTAACTCAGTAACTCAGTAACTCAGCCACTCAATGACTCAGCAATTTTAAAAAATGAATCTAAACCAAATACATAACGTCTATTTCATCGGAATTGGTGGCATCGGAATGAGTGCTTTGGCTCGTTATTTCCAAAACATTGGCAAGAATGTTTCGGGTTACGACAAAACGCCAACCATGCTTACGGATGAGCTTATTGCTGGCGGAATGTCGATTCATTTTGAAGATAATATCAGTTTGATTCCAGCAGATTATTATATCGAAAACACGTTGGTTATTATTACGCCAGCCGTTCCTATTTCACATTCTGAATGGAATTATTTTATCGAAAGAGAGTATGTAGTAAAAAAACGTGCGGAAGTTTTGGGAATTATTACCAAAGATACGTTTTGTTTCGCCGTTGCCGGAACGCATGGAAAAACAACAACATCAAGTATTTTGGGTCATATTTTGTATGAAAGTGGTGCCGA
>JAYTGH010000388.1:0-4817 GCA_043733645.1 Flavobacterium sp.
TAGCATCAGCGGAACAGAACCTCTGACCATATTAGGCACACTCGTTGTGGCTGTGCTTCGTAGGTTGGTGCCAAATTGTTCGGCAGCCAACGTAACAAACATTGCCCAAAAACCCGTACTCAATCCTAACCAGGCACAATAGAAATAATACATACTTTCGCTTCTTGTGCCTCCAAACAGCAACAGGAAAACGCCAAGTAAAGTAAAAAGCATCATGTACAGGATGGTCTTTTTTCGGGAACCTATGGCATGTGAGATAAAACCACTGGAAAAATCTCCAATGGAACCAAAAATGTAAATCCACAAAATGGCTTTAGCAGGATCAATGGTAGCAATTCCCATTTCAGGTGCAAACTGATTCGCCATAAAAACCAAAATCCCAATGCAATACCAAATAGGAACACCAATCAAAATGCATTTTAGGTATTTGACAAACAGCACTTTTCTGGTAAAAAAAGATAGAAAATCGCCTCGTTTTATGCTTACATTTTCTTTGACCGTTTTAAAAATACCGCTTTCGGCAACACTAATTCGCAATACTAATAACATCAATCCCAGTCCACCACCAACAAGATAGGCCGTTGACCAACTTCCCGAAAGTTCTACAGTAAATTGCGCCACTACAGCGCCAAGCACACCAAAACCTGCTACCAAAGAAGTCCCGATAGCGCGTAATTCTTTTGGCAAAGTTTCAGAAACTAAAGTGATTCCAGCACCTAGTTCGCCAGCTAAACCAATTCCGGCAACAAAGCGCAATACCGCATAAGCTGTTGCTTTGTCCATAAAATTGATTTGAGGTAAAAATCCGCAGGCAATATTGGCTAACGAATACACTATAATAGAGCCAAATAAAACCGAAAGGCGTCCTTTCTTATCCCCAAAAACACCCCAAATGATTCCACCAAGCACTAATCCTATCATTTGATAATTGATAATCATCGTTCCCACTTTGTCAGCATCCAATCCCATACTTTTTAAACTTGGAATGCGTACAATTCCAAAAAGCAATAAATCATAAATATCAACAAAATAGCCAAGTGCCGCAATAATTACGGGGAAACTAAAAAGGATTTTAATCTTTTCCTGACGGGTAAAGGTTCTCATTTTGGTTGGTTTTAGAGGGATAAATATAACAAAAAACCTGAAAGAATTGAATTCCTTCAGGTTTCGTTGGTGTTACTTTTGTCATTCCGAGCTATTACTTTTGTCATTCCGACGGAGGAGGAAATCTTTTGGTTCAGTGTAGCTAAATCACATTACTCTATCCATAAACTTGTCATGCTGAGGAACGAAGCATCTCCGCAATTATGATGAGATTGCTTCGCGTGTTAGAGTAAAGCTCTCGAGTCCTCTGTTATAGTAATGACAAGATTATGCTTATGTTATGGAGATGCTTCGTTCCTCAGCATGACAAAGAAGAGGTTGCGGAATTACAATTTTGTGGTTATACTCCCAAAGCCGTTTTAGTCTTTTTAACCAAACCATCTTTATGCAGCATGACCGATATCGCTTTTAATCGAACATACGGAACGCTGATGTAAACAAATCCGTCTTTCCCCGATTTTGTTCCCCAGGAGTTTTTTACTTTGTAATATTGATTGCCTTTTTGGTCGGCAACTTTCCCAACTATCAACATCAAATGATCGTCTACAGTATCAAAATTTTCAAATTCTGCCTGACGATATTCCGGTGTAATGGTTTTCTCCGGTTTGATTTGAGTTAGAATGGCATTCGAATCATTTTCGTTTTCAGGAATAACAGCTATGCCTTGTCCTCCTGAAAAAGTTTTTTCGCTTATGTCGGTATCAAGTGCCAACGTAAATCCTTTATCTAGTGCAGTATCAATATTTTGAATAAACTCATCCAAAGGTAAATTGTAATAACTTCCATTGGCAAAATTATCGGGAATACTCAGAATAAATTTCGAATAAAAAGGCTGGTTTGTGAATGAAGTTAAGGTTATATATTCATCTAAATTCAACTTGGTTGTAGCCAAAAATTGTTTTGGTGTAAGCGATTTTCCTTCGTAATTGATTTTGTTGTTATCGATAGCTTGTTGTGATGAAATTATCTTATCATCTTCATTAAATTTCCCCATATAAGTATCCAAAACCGATACATAATCTGCTTTCCAGTTAGGATAATTTTTAGGAGTTTCTGCAACCGCTTTTTTGACTATAGCCTCCAACTCGGCTTCCATTTTATCGTGATTGTATTTCAAATCTGGATTCGTTTTTCCGATATAATTACTTTCAGGAACAACGCCATATTTACGTGCACTGTTAATCACATCATGACTCAATCCGCCTTCGCCAAACTGCGCTTTTCCTTGTCGCATCACATAATTTTCTGCTTTGTCAAGATAGGTGTTGCGAACAGTGTACATTTCAGAAAGGTCGATTTTCTTTCCTGTTAAACGAATAATTTCGGCTTCTAAAAATGATGTGGTAGAAAAACTCCAGCAGGTTCCGGTTTGATCTTGAGAGATTACAGGTGTTGCTTCAATATCTTTAACGGTGTGGAATTCATAAGTCTGTGAAAACCCGGCATAACTGAACAATAGGAGGGTAACATAAAATATCGATTTATTCATAAGGATTTACTATTTGTTTTTGTAGTTAAGAGTAAAAAATGCTTTATTTTTACGCTAAAATAGAGCAATTTATTTTTTCTAACTTTTATTTTAACAAATTTTAGCATTTACATGAATTCAATTAATTGGAAAACAGTTAAAGATTTTGAAGACATCACTTATAAAAAATGCAATGGCGTTGCGAGAATAGCTTTCAATCGTCCCGATGTTCGCAACGCATTTCGCCCGAAAACAACCAGTGAATTATTACAAGCTTTTCAAGATGCCCAGGAAGATACTTCTATCGGCGTGGTTTTGCTTTCGGCTGAAGGGCCAAGTTCTAAAGACAGCATTTGGTCATTTTGCTCCGGCGGTGACCAAAAAGCACGTGGACATCAAGGTTATGTTGGCGATGACGGTTATCATCGTTTAAATATTTTAGATGTGCAACGTCTGATTCGCTTTATGCCAAAAGCCGTGATTTGTGTTGTTCCCGGATGGGCAGTTGGTGGCGGCCATAGTTTACACGTTGTTTGTGATTTGACTTTAGCCAGCAAAGAACATGCAATTTTTAAACAAACTGATGCGGATGTAACGAGTTTTGATGGCGGTTATGGATCTGCTTATTTAGCTAAAATGGTTGGTCAAAAGAAAGCGCGTGAGATATTCTTTCTGGGAAGAAATTATTCGGCTCAGGATGCTTTTGATATGGGAATGGTAAATGCTGTTATTCCACATGCCGAACTAGAAGACACAGCATATCAATGGGCACAGGAAATTCTGGAAAAATCACCAACATCTATAAAAATGCTAAAATTTGCCATGAATTTGACTGATGATGGAATGGTAGGACAACAGGTTTTTGCCGGCGAAGCTACAAGATTGGCCTATATGACGGACGAAGCCAAAGAAGGAAGAGATGCTTTCTTAGAGAAAAGAAAACCAAACTTTGAAAAGAAATGGTTACCGTAAATAAATTGCTGTAAGCAGTAAGCTGTAGGCAATAAGCCTAAAGCCTAAAGCCTAAAGCCTAAAGCTTTAAAAAAATGAAACACTGGATTGAAGCCGCAAGATTAAGAACACTACCACTTTCGGTATCTGGAATCATTGTCGGAAGTTTTTACGCCATGTCACAAGCGATGTTCAATTGGAAAATTGTGCTTTTTGCGCTACTAACGACTTTGGGGTTACAAATACTTTCCAATTTTGCCAATGATTATGGTGATGGAATCAAAGGAACGGATAACGAAGATAGAGTTGGACCGAAAAGAGCTATTCAAAAAGGAGTTATTACGCCGTTTGCAATGAAAAACGCTATGATTTTAACTTCGATAATCACATTGTTTTTCGCGGTTTTACTAATCTATTTTGCTTTTAAAAAAAGTTATCTGCTTTATTCCTTTATCTTTTTGTTTTTGGGGATTCTAGCCATCGCTTCGGCTATTCGTTATACGGTTGGGAATAGTGCCTACGGTTATCGTGGCTATGGCGATGTTTTTGTCTTTGTTTTCTTTGGATTAATAAGCACCTTTGGCGTATATTTTATGTTTTCAAAAGAAATAGATTGGTTGTTATTATTGCCAGCAACAGCTATTGGTTTTTTGAGCGTTGGCGTTTTAAACTTAAACAATATGCGTGATGAAGAAAGCGATAGAAAAGCAGGGAAAAATACAATTGTCGTTCAAAAAGGCGGAGCATGGGCAAAACAATATCATTATTTTTTGATTTTATCAGCCATGGTCTTGGTTGTTGCTTTTGCTTTTTTAAATGATTTCCATTTTGACCAATATATATTTATAGCTGCCTACTTCCCATTGACAGGGCATTTGATGCGAGTACGTAAAAACAAAAACCCCAAACTTTTAGATCCAGAGTTAAAGAAATTGGCGTTGAGTACGTTCTTTCTTTCGATTTTATTAGCCTTGAGTTTAATATATTTTATTTCAGATTTGTTGGTTAATTACATTTAATTAAATCATTTACCATGAAAATTGCATTCTACGGTCACGCTTGCATCGGAATTGAAGTTAATGGAAAACATATACTTGTTGACCCCTTTATTTCGGGTAATCCAAAGGCAGCCCATATTAATATCGATGATTTAAAAGCTGATTTTATTTTACTTACACACGCTCACAACGATCATGCATTAGATGTTGAAGCTATTGCCAAGAAGAACAATTCTATAATTGTTTCGGGCTATGAAACCGCTGTTTATTACGGCAACAAAGGATTCCAGTATCAT
>JAYTGH010000389.1:0-1603 GCA_043733645.1 Flavobacterium sp.
GATAAATTGTTTAAAATTTTAGATTAAAATCATCCATAAATAGTTCTATTAAAGCCCATTTCAAAAATTTAAAATGGGCTTTTTCATTTGCAAATTTTGCACAATTTTTTAACCGAAAAAACAATATCTTTACACTTTTAACGTTTTATGAATTATAAGTTGCTTTTTGCAACACTAGATATATAATTATGGCTTGTCAAAGTTGTTCGACATCTGATGGTAGTGCACCAAAAGGATGCAAAAATAATGGAACTTGCGGCACCGATAGCTGCAACAAATTAACGGTTTTTGATTGGTTGGCCAATATGAGTCTGCCTAATGGAGAAACTGCTTTCGACTGTGTTGAAGTTCGCTTCAAAAACGGAAGAAAAGAATTTTTCCGCAATACCGAAAAACTCACACTTGGTATTGGCGATGTTGTTGCTACAGAAGCATCTCCTGGTCACGATGTCGGAATAGTAACGCTTACCGGAGAATTGGTAAAGATTCAAATGAAGAAAAAAGGTGTGAATCACACTAGCACAGATATTCCAAAAATATATCGAAAAGCTTCTCAAAAAGACATCGATATTTGGAGCGAGGCACGTGATAAGGAAGCGGCTATGCAGGTCAAAGCTCGTGAATTGGCAATTATCCACAAATTAGAAATGAAAATTTCTGATGTAGAGTTTCAGGGTGATGGTTCCAAAGTAATTTTTTATTATACCGCAAACGACAGGGTTGATTTCAGACTTTTGATCAAAGATTATTCTCGTGTCTTCAGTACTAGAATTGAGATGAAACAAGTTGGTTTGCGACAAGAAGCAGCTCGCCTTGGTGGAATTGGTTCTTGCGGTAGAGAATTATGTTGTTCTACATGGTTAACTGATTTCCGCAGTGTAAATACATCTGCAGCGCGTTACCAACAATTGTCTCTAAATCCGCAGAAATTAGCCGGACAATGCGGTAAATTAAAATGCTGCCTGAACTACGAATTAGACACTTATTTGGATGCTTTAAAAGGATTTCCAGATTTTGAAACCAAATTAAAAACAGAAAAAGGAGATGCCATTTGCCAAAAGCAAGATATTTTCAAAGGCTTGATGTGGTTTGCTTATACTGATAATTTTGCCAATTGGCATGTGTTAAACATTGAACAGGTCAAAGAAATAATGGCTGAAAACAAGCAAAATAAAAAAGTGAGTTCTCTCGAAGATTTTGCTATTGAAACGGTTGCCGAGCCTGAAAAAGATTTTAACAATGCAATGGGACAAGAAAGTCTAACCCGATTTGACCAACCCAAAAAGAGCAAAAACAAAAACAGGAACAAAAATAAAGACAAGGTTTCGAATTCAAATCAGAAGCCGAACGGAGCCAAGTTAAACCCAAATCAGAATCAGAATTCATCCGAACCAAAGGCGAACGGAGCAAAGTTAAATCCAAACCAAAACCAGAAAAAGGAACAAGGTCAGGGACAAAACCAGAAACCAACAGACAAAAAACCTATAATTATAAAAAAGAATGAGAATAAAGAATAGCATCCTTTTTATTCTACTACTGCTTTTGGTTATTTCTTGCGATAAGAAAAGAGTTTTTGATGAATATAAATCGGTTGGGAAAACTT
>JAYTGH010000390.1:0-4806 GCA_043733645.1 Flavobacterium sp.
CTTATTGTTCGTCCAACTAGTGAAGCCATAATTTGGTCAACTTATAAAAACTGGGTGCAATCCTACAGAGATTTACCATTGTTGATTAATCAATGGGCCAATGTGGTGCGTTGGGAAATGAGAACCAGATTATTTCTTAGAACTGCAGAGTTTTTGTGGCAAGAAGGTCATACAGCACATGCTACAAAAGCAGAAGCTATTGAAGAATCTGAAAAAATGATGCATGTGTATGCTGATTTTGCCGAAAACTTCATGGCTATTCCGGTTATTAAAGGATTGAAAACCGCAACAGAACGTTTCGCAGGGGCAGAAGAAACCTATTGTATCGAAGCTTTGATGCAAGACGGAAAAGCATTGCAGGCCGGAACGTCACATTTTCTTGGACAAAATTTTGCCAAAGCTTTTGATGTAAAATTTGCTAACGCAGAAGGTAAACAAGAACATGTTTGGGGAACATCATGGGGTGTCTCCACTCGTTTGATGGGAGCATTAGTAATGACACATTCTGATGATAATGGTTTGGTTTTACCACCAAATTTGGCTCCAATACAACTAGTAATTGTTCCAATTTTCAAGACTAGTGAAGAGTTTGATGCTATTTCTACTGTAGCAAATGAATTAGTTACTCAATTTAAAAAGCTAAACATTTCAGTTAAGTTTGATAACAGAACTACTCAAAAACCTGGATTTAAATTTGCCGAATGGGAGCTGAAAGGAGTTCCAGTTCGAATAGCTGTTGGGCCAAAAGATTTAGAAAACGGAACTTTTGAAATCGCAAGAAGAGATACTTTATCCAAAGAAGTGAAATCAAAAGATGGAATCGTTAGTTATATTTCTGATTTATTAGAACAAATTCAAAGTGATTTATTCAATCGCGCTTTAGAATACAGAAATACGCATGTAACAGAAGTAAATTCGTTTGAAGAATTCAAAACTGTTTTGGAAAATAAAACAGGTTTTATCTCGGCACATTGGGACGGAACTCCGGAAACGGAAGAAAAAATCAAGGATTTGACCAAAGCAACAATCCGTTGTATACCTTTAAACAGAGTAGAAGAGGAAGGAAAATGTATTTTTTCCGGAGCTAAATCTACTGGTAGAGTGCTGTTTGCAAAGGCCTATTAAAAAAATGTAATTTTTTTTCATCTTCACTATTGCGAAAATAAAAAATAGTTGTATTTTTGCATCCGCATTGAGAAAGATGGCCCGTTCGTCTATCGGTTAGGACGCCAGGTTTTCATCCTGGTAAGAGGGGTTCGATTCCCCTACGGGCTACAAAAATTAGTTGTAAATAAGTTTTTTAAAATAAAAGTTGGTGTCTCGATTTTTATTTTATTAGTTAAAACCAAAGTGATCATTGATTGTGGGAGGTTTTTCTTTTTTAACTGATAGTTTATAAATAATTTTAAAATTAAAAACAAGTAAAATGGCAAATCACAAGTCAGCTTTAAAGAGAATCAGAAGTAACGAAAAGAAAAGAGTATTAAACAGATACCAACACAAAACTACTCGTAATGCAATCAAAGCATTAAGATTAGCTACGGATAAATCTGATGCTTCTGCAAAATTATCTGCTGTTGTTTCTATGATTGATAAATTAGCTAAAAAGAATATTATTCATGACAATAAAGCAGCTAATTTAAAATCTAAGTTAACTAAACATGTTTCAAAACTATAATTGAAACTATTTTATATAATATAAAAAAAGCACTCAATTTAGAGTGCTTTTTTTATTTATGGAAATTGAGTTTTTAAATTTTCTAACATTTCTTTGGTTATGGGTTTTGATAAAAATCCTATAACAGGATAGGTCTTAGATTTATTAATATCATAAGGGTCAATAGAAGAAGAAAGAACAATAAATCGTGTTGAAACAAATACTTCATGATACTCATTACGCATATAGGTTTCTAAAAATTCCCAGCCATCCATTACAGGCATGTTTAAATCTAAAAGCACCAACTCAGGATATTCAATTGAATCATTGACTTTTCTTTCTTCGAATAGAGTATCGAAGTATTCAATTGCTTCTACACCATTTTTAGCTGTAATTATTTCTTTTGCAAATTCTACCCTCTCAACAACTTTTCTACAAAGCATGAGCGTAATTGGATCATCATCTACACAGAGTATTTTATCTAACATAAATTACTTAATTATACTTAAAAACAATCGTAAACGTAGTTCCTTTCCCAACAGTACTGACAACTGAAATGGTTCCACCCATACTTTCAACTTGCGATTTAACTAAATATAAACCTAACCCTTTACTGTCTGGGTAATTGTGAAATCTTTGATATAGCCCAAAAATTTTGTCCATATTCTTCTCTAAATCAATACCAATTCCGTTGTCTTTGAATGTTATAATTAAATCGTCGTCTACTACTTTTGTTGAAATAGTAACTCGTAATTGTCTACTTGGGTCTCGATACTTTATAGCATTCGTTAGTAAATTTAGAAAAATACTTTCTAAATAGGACTTGTTTATGTCTAAAATAGTTACGTCTTCTAAATCAATTTTCAAAATAGGTTTATTGACACTAATCAGGAAACTCAATTGATTAAAAACATTTTCAAATACGTCTTTAATTAATACTTTCTCTCTTTGAATCGAAGGATTGTCTTTGATTATAATTACCTTAACTAAATCATTTATTGTTTCATTTAGCAAATGCGTCGATTTTGAAAATCCATTGATTATTTCTTTTAATTCAGGATCTTCAATGGAAATGTCTTCAATAAGATTTAGCAATCCGGTTAAATTGGATAAAGGCGCTCTCAAATTGTGAGAAGTAATATAAGAGAATTGCTTTAAATCTTTATTATTTTGAGTTAATTCTCTGATAAGTTGTTCTCTTTCTTTTTCCTTTTCTTTTTCTTCTGTAACATCTCTTTGAATCGAAATCCAATGCGAGTGTTCACCTTCTTTATCTGTTACAGGAATCATTGAGAAGTTTACCCAAAATTCCTCATCACTCTTTTTGTAACTTATGGTTTCAATAAAACATTCTTTATATTGCTGAATGGCTATTTTGAGTTTGTCAAATTCTAAAATATCTGATTTTTTTCCGAAGAACATTTCAGGCGATTTTCCAATAACTTCCTCTGCCGGATAACCAGTCATATCCGTAAAAGCCGAATTGACGAATATGATATTCGGAATAGCACTTTTTGAAGTGTCAATATCCGTAATCATAACGGCATCTTTGGTTTGTGTAATTACCGTTTCGAGTAATCTAAGTCGTTGCTCTTCTTCTTTTTGTTTGGTAACATCCTGAATGGCTCCTATCATTCTGATTGGCTTTCCGCGGGCATCTTTAACCAAAAAACCTCTATCAAAAACATATTTATAACTACCATCAGCACATTGAAAACGGTATTCATCCTGCCATTTTTCGGTCTTTTGCTCTAAAAAAGAATACAGTTTAACCGACATCTTCAAGCTGTCTTCAGGATGAATTCGGTCAAACCACCATTTAGATGTTGAACCTACATCTTCTTTTTTGTATCCAAAAATACCTTGAATTCCTTTATTCCAAATAAAACTGTCGTCTTCTATTCTCCAATCCCAAATGGTATCGCTCGTTGCTTTGGCCACAATATCATATCGTTCGTTTGATTCTTTGATTTCAATATTGGTAAGTTGTAATTTTTCAAAAACCGATTTGTTCCTCATTTCATTTTGATATAAAATGAATTTTAAAACTAATCCGGAAAAAACAATGTAGAGTAAATCTTTGGTATAACTGTATTTGAGGAGTGATTCGTTACCCGATTCAGGAAAATAAATTACAAATAACTTATGGCCAATTATCGCCATAAACATTAAAACAAGGACGTATATTAATGTAATTTTATTTGAATTATTTTTCATTACCTCAAATATATAGATTTTCAAATTAGTTTGAAAATTTAACCTAAAACTTATTAAGGATTTTATAAACGGAACTTCTGCTTTTATTAAAAAGTAAACTAATTGTTTATTGGTTTTTTATCTAAAAATAAAGTGTACCTTTGCACCTTGAAAAAAAACAAAGATGGAATCTATTAGAAACATTGCTATTATTGCTCACGTTGACCACGGTAAGACTACTTTGGTTGACAAAATCATGTATCACTGTCAGTTATTTCGTGAAAACGAAAACACAGGTGATTTAATTTTGGATAATAACGATTTAGAGCGAGAAAGAGGAATTACGATTACTTCTAAAAACGTTTCGGTTGTATATAAAGGTACAAAAATTAACATTATCGACACTCCTGGTCACGCCGATTTTGGTGGAGAAGTAGAACGTGTATTAAACATGGCTGACGGAGTTTGTCTATTAGTAGATGCTTTCGAAGGGCCAATGCCGCAAACTCGTTTTGTATTGCAAAAAGCAATCGATTTAGGTTTAAAACCATGCGTGGTTATCAATAAAGTTGATAAAGAAAACTGTACTCCGGAAGAAGTACACGAAAAAGTTTTCGATTTAATGTTTGAATTAGGTGCAGAAGAATGGCAGTTGGATTTCCCTACCGTTTACGGTTCAGCTAAAAACAACTGGATGTCTGATGATTTCAGAAATCAAACCGAAAATATAGAGCCCTTATTAGATATGGTTATCCAACATGTTCCAGCTCCAAAAGTGTCAACAGGAACACCTCAAATGTTAATTACATCTTTAGATTTTTCTTCATTTACCGGTCGTATTGCGATTGGTCGTTTGGAAAGAGGCGAATTAAAAGAAGGAATGCCAATTTCTTTGGTAAAAAGAGATGGTAAAATCATAAAATCAAGAATCAAGGAATTACACACTTTTGAAG
>JAYTGH010000391.1:0-1600 GCA_043733645.1 Flavobacterium sp.
ACTCGCCAAGAAGCTAATGCAAGTGATGTTATTACGCATAGTGGGAAAAATTTAGCAGCCGCTTTATTCAGAATTAAACTCGATGATGAATATTCTTTAAGAGAAATTTCTCGTAAATTGAATAGTTTTTTACCCAATTTCATCGAAGTGGATGTTGTAGATGATAAAGCTAATAAACAATTTATCATTAAACTGAAAGGAGAAGATGGTAGAGAGTTTAGTTCAAGAGTATTGTCAGAAGGTACATTAAGACTTTTAGCATTGTGCATTTTTTTATACGACGATAATCATAGAAGCCTCATTTGCTTTGAAGAACCTGAAAACGGTATTCATCCATATAGAATAAAAGCAATGGCAGATTTGCTTAAAGACTTGAGTGTAGATTTCTCAGATATTGAAATGCCTTTACGTCAAGTATTAGTCAATACACATTCTACTATATTAGTACATGAAATGCTCAAATTAAAAAACGAAAAACATATTGCAATATGGCTTTCTAAAATGAATACTTTAGTAACAGAAATAAATGGGAAAAAGATGAAAATGAAAATTACAAAAACTTATCCTGTCATTAGAGATAAAAGTAAACAAGTAATCATTCCATTTTCAGAAGAAAAAGAAAAAGAACGCAAGATGACTCTAGCAGATTTAGTTGAATTATTAGAAACTTCTGATTTTGAAAACACGTCCCAATATTTACTCAATTAATGAATCCACAGATAATCATTGGTTTTGCAACCGAAGGAAGCACTGATTGCCGTTTTTTAGAAAGTATAATTCAAAAAACTTTTGAAGATGTCGCATTTGAATGTAATCGTCAAATTGAAGTTTTACCTGTTCGGTATCTTGAAAAACAGAATGGAAATATCAGTACACTCATTGAAAAATATGCTCGAAAGGCTTACAATGAAGGAATTAGTGTTTTATGTATTCATACAGATGCAGACGATGATACAGATTTGAATACATTTTCTTTTAAGATTATTCCAGCTTTCAATTCTGTTAAAAATGCTTTGGATAATAACCTTTGTAAAAATTTAGTCGCCATAGTACCTATTCAAATGATGGAAGCTTGGATGCTGGCTGATAAAGAACTTTTAAAAAGAGAAATTGGCACTCAAAAAACCAATATAGAATTGGGTTTTCATAGGCTACCCGAAAGTATCGCAGATCCAAAAGATACTATAAAAGAAGCCATCAGAATCGGCAGACAAGATATGACAAAAAGAAGACGCAACGATTTGACTATCAGCGATTTATATCAAATAATTGGCTCTTCTATTAATATTGAACGCTTACAAAATTTATCATCTTATAAAAAATTTAGAGAAGCAGTTCAAACCGCTTTTAAAGAATTAAATTATTTAAATTGATTCATTACACCCCTTTGTATTCTATGTCAAAAAGCCCTTGTTCCAACAAAACAAGGGCTTTTTATTTAAAAAAAACCACCACATAGCTCAACAAAACGCTTTAAAAACTAACTTTGCTTTTCATCAGCCCCCCCTCAGTATTTTGAGGTTTTAGGGTACAATAAAGTCAAATGAAATTTAAGAATTGACCGATTACTATTTCAATTCTCAATTTTTAATTTTCAATT
>JAYTGH010000392.1:0-1599 GCA_043733645.1 Flavobacterium sp.
GCAATTCTGCAACATCGATGTTGATGGTTTACGCTCACTTTTCTCCGGTTTGCTTGAGGAAGAAGAACAAGATGAAGATTAAGTTTCAAAGTTGTATCGTTTTAAGTGCTTGAAGCCTTAAGATGATATTTTTTATTACTTAAAAGATACGTTTACTATCCTCTTTTATACGTTTACTGCCTGCGAACATACTTCTAATAACTACAATTATACTTTTAATCAAAATTATAAGTCATATAGTAACTTTAAATATATTTATACCAACCTTAATTATACTTTTAATCACTATAGTTAAACTTATACTAATGTATTTAGTACTTATACTATAGTTTTTTATCTTTAAGTACTCAATACTAAAACTATAGGCTATGAGAATTGGACTTAACAATATTCACACTGGTGTTTTGCTTACTAAGGTTATAAAGGAGAAGAACATTTCGAATCAGGAATTAGGAAAACTAATTGGACGGATTCCGCTTTCGGTAAAACAATACAAACAAAAGGGTACTTTGCAGACAGCAGTGTTGGCGGAAATCTGCCATGCTTTGCAGCACAATTTTTTTAGTGATATGGCGGATAAGCTGCCCCAGCATTTTACCCGAAATCAACCAAACACTGATAAAATCATTCAGGAAAAAGATGCCCTTATCGCTCAACTTCAGGAAGAAAACAAGGTGCTAAAAATAAAGAATGAGGTTTTGCTTGAAATAAATAAGAAATCCTAAGCCGTTACGATTTGATTTAACTGAACCGCCTTTCCATCGGTCAGCATAGAGATGAAATGACAAATATGAAGTAATCTATCGTATAAAGTTTCCTTTTCCAGATGATGTTTTTCGGGTAAGATTTTCAATAATAATTTGTCGTAATTCGTGGCTTTTCCTTCGTGATTGTTATTGTAAGCCGTGATGAATTTATCCAACAAATTATTGATGATTTGGTAACCCGACAATTCTTTTTCAATCACTTCCCGACTTTGATAAATGTTCTTTACGCTCAACTTGATGATGTCATCCATTTGCGCTTTGTACTTACTTTTATCTGTTAAAGCAAAATGGAATTGTCCTTTTAAAATCGCTTCTTCGTTTTCGATAAAAACTTTCACAGCATCATTAATTAAGTTCCCAATCGCCAACGCTCGCAAGTAACTTATTCTATCTTCTTTAGTCGTTAAGGTTTGATATTTTGCAGTGTCAATCGTGTCTTTAACCAATTTGATTAAATATTCTAACGCAAAATCTTCGGAAACCAAACCTAGATTTATTCCGTCTTCAAAATCAATTATTGTGTAGCAAATATCATCAGCAGCTTCGACTAAAAAAGCCAGCGGATGACGCTCATAACCAATGTCATTTCCGGTTTTGTTAGAAATCATTCCTAATTCGGTGGCAACTTCTTTAAAGAAATCTTTATCGGATTGGAAGAAACCGTATTTTTTATCAGCTATATTTTTAGTTGGCTTTTTGGGTAGACTTTCCTTTGGATATTTGGTAAAAGCGCCAAGCGTAGCATACGACAACCGCAGACTTCCTTCAATTCCGGGACGCGAACTCGTTAACACTGAAAAACCATTGGCATTGCCTTCAAAATCGATTAAAT
>JAYTGH010000393.1:0-1598 GCA_043733645.1 Flavobacterium sp.
TTTTAAATATTCTTGTGAATGATTCTTTTAAAATAAATCGCTACTAAAATTGAACAAGTCCATTTCATTTCTCCTCTTGGAATTTTTACATTGAATAAATCAAAAACAACCACTGCTATAAAGCAAGCAGCTACTTGATAATAGATTTTATAAACATTGATCAAATATAATTCGAAGTCACTTTGCAGATAAACAATTATAGAAGTGTAATTAATTGATTTGGATTACGATTGAAATATTTTCTATATTCGTTTAAAGAATGAAAAAATGTTTCCTTGAAAAGAATGTGTCGCCAATTCCCGGCGGAATCTCGCTGAGGCTTGGGTATGGAAAGTGCGGAAAAATTGATGCTAAAGAAATCGCCGAGCGGGGGATTCAGACACAGTGCAAATTGCAACGCTTTATTCTGAAAAAAATGCTATTAAAACGGAAACTAAAGTTGTTTTCCATGGAACACAAAATGGACGAATAATTAAAACACCAAACGATGCGAAATAAAAATTATTTACTGATACTTTCCTTATTGATTAACTATTCATGCGAAAATATTTCCAAACAGGAGTCAATTAGCTACGATTCATCAGGTAAGTATAAAATTTTTACAGAAAGAAATTCATCAGAAATAAAAAACGGTATTTATTATGAATTAAACATTAAAAATAATATTTTTAAAACAATTGGTAATTACAATTATGATAGAAAAAATGGAATTTGGATAAATTATTATCAAAACGGAAATATAAATAATATATGTTATTATAAGAATGACACAATTTCCGGTCGGAATATTGCATTTTATCCTGATAAAAACATTCAATATATAACTACTTATTATCAGAATGAAGGCAACGGCACTCAAATTACGTATTATGATTTGCCCAATTTAATTATTAAGAGCATTCTACACTTTGAAGATGGCAAAATAGTTTCCAGTTAATTGGACTTCTATAACTCCGGTAAAATAAAAAGCTATAGATGCTTTTCATATGACAATCATTTAGGATTTGTTAGAAAATATGATGAAAAAGGACAAATCATTGAAGATAAGGGAAAGATAATAATAAGTATAAATATTGGACCACATGATCAAAAAATGTTCAAAGGTATGGTTTCTTTTTTACCCTTAATTGCATCTAATCCCCCGAATACAAAGACAACAGTTAGATGTAACATTTTGACACCATCTGGTTTAAATGAGAATTATAATATGGAACAAACCGTCATGGATGATTTTGGTGTATCAATAAAATTTCAAGAAAGTGGAATGTATAAATTTGAAATTGAAGCTGAAATGTATGACTCATTGACTGGAATTTTTAAAAAAGAAAATGTTAAGTTTGAAAAAGAAATCTTGGCTAAATAGTTAACAGCTTCTTTCAATTAAAATACATATAAAGTGGTTATTATCGCCGCCCTGCTCGGCGGAATCTTTAGCGTCAATCTTTCCGTAAATCACCTCACGTATGCCGTAGCGAGTCCGCCGACCTCAATGTACACTCCTTCTTATGAGTAACACAAATCTATTGCAAACTATGCAAATTGATCACCGATACTTTTACTGGACCAATCTATTTTAAATATTCTTGTGAATGATTCTT
>JAYTGH010000394.1:0-4797 GCA_043733645.1 Flavobacterium sp.
AATAGCGGTTGAAGTACTACCATCAATACCACTTGTGCCTCTGTTGCAAAATACTTCTATCGATTTATCAATATCAAATAATTGCGCATAGCGAATAGCAGAGCTGTTACTAATTTGCAATTGGATTTCACTTGGCAAGCTGGACAAAATCCTTTCAAAAGCTTTCAAATCAGAAAAAGCTACTGTTGAAAGGTATTTATTGTGCATACTTTTTCTTTTACTCTGAATAGTTTGAAAAGTAGCTTTATAATCACTCTCTAATGGTTTTATAAAAGGTAAAAACTGAGAGAAAAACTGATTTGGACTAACTTCAAAATGCTTTGTCAGAATACCGAATGTATCGTAAGCCCTTTGTTCATCAATATGCCAATGATGTCTTGGCTTGTATTTTCTTAAAAAAGCTTTCACTCGTTTAGAAATTATCATTCCACCAAACGTGATGAGTATTCTTGGCTGCAACATCAAAAAATCAGCATTAGAAAACGGCGTGATAAGTGTATCAATATTGTTGATAAAACTAGGATGATGCAGGTTAGAAGTTGTTTCGGTCATGACAACTAAAGATGGCAATGAAGCTAATTTTTCTAACCATTCTTGTTCAATAGAATTTGGCTTGCATTCACCAACTAAGATTAAAATTTTTGTGGTATGATTCCATAACGTTGTAAAAGCAATAATGTCATTTACATTCACCAATTGATGAACAATATTTAAACCTGTTATACTAAAATCAACTGAAAGTTTATTGGTAGTTTCATATAAAGGTTCTTCAAAAGGAACATTGATATGCACTGGACCTTTTCTGGCGATAGCAACATTGATGGCTTCATTGATAAAAACATCATTTTCTTCTGATGCTTCTTCGGTAAGATTAGCATTGTATAACGAATGATTTATAAAAACATTTTCCTGACGAATGGTTTGTCCATCGCCAATATCAATTTTATCAAAAGGCCTGTCAGCCGAAATTACAATAAATGGAATCTGACTGTAAAAAGCTTCGGCCAAAGCTGGATAATAATTCAGCAATGCCGAACCAGAAGTACAAACTACAGCAACCGGTTTTTTTGTTTGTTGCGCAATACCTAAAGCAAAAAAAGCAGCACAGCGTTCATCTGCAATACTATAGCAAGTAAACTTCGGATTATTGGTAAACCCAATTGTTAGTGGTGCATTTCTGGAACCTGGGGAAATAATGATATGATGAACTCCTTTGGCATGGCATATTTCAATAATGCTTTGTGCTAAAGGTATTTTAGGGTAAATCATTGTTGCTTATTAATAGAAACAAAGATACAAATTGTATCTCTTTTTCAATGCAAAAAAATTTTCCTTTATAGAATTTCATCAGCTGAAAATCTTTGACTACAATCGATTAGTAGAGACTACTATTGACTACTATTGATTGGTATTGATTGGTATTGACTACTGTTGACTAGTCAATCGGCCATTTTGATATGGTTCTTCGGGTGTTGTTCGGGTTATGCTCGTGTTTTGTTCGTAAAACAGTCCCTTTTTGCGAACAAAACCCGAACAAAGGTGCGATAAACCTTTTCAAAAAGTAAATTGTTTTCTTATTTTTACCCGATGAAAATAAAAATCAGATTTTATCAGTCACAAGATGCCGAAACCATAGTTGCTATTCTCAATTATTATATTGCAAACTCAACGGCATTGTATGATTATGAGTTACGAACATTAGAACAGCAACAGGCAATCTTTGAAGAAAAATTAGGCAAAGGATTTCCTGTAATTGTTGCTACAATTGAAGAGCGTGTGGTTGGCTTTGGTTATTACAGTGAGTTTCGATTCCGCGAAGCTTATAAATACACAGTAGAGCATTCAGTCTATGTGATGCCAAACGAGCACGGAAAAGGTATTGGAAAAGAAATAATGCTCCACTTAATTGATTTAGCCAAAAATCAAAAATTGCACACAATGATTGCTGTCATTGATTTTGAAAACCAAAGCAGTGTTACTTTTCATGAGCAGTTTGGATTTGCTACCGTTGGAATTATTAAAGAAAGCGGTTTTAAGTTTGAGAGGTGGTTACACTCTGTAATTATGCAACTGATGTTGGAATAAATACCTATTGAAAAAGTAACGATTGATAGTATTAAATTGTAATTTTATAACTTTAATTCTTATAAAAAGTTATGAAAAGAAGAAACTTTATAACCACTACAGCACTAGCTGCTATTGGAATCACAGCTACACTTGCAACATCTTGCAACACTAAATCAGGTAATATAAAATCGGAAAATAATAATGATTCAACTGAAGATGATTTTGAATTAAATGAAATCACTATTTCAGAACTTCAAAAAAAAATGGAGTCGGGCAACTATTCTTCGGAACAAATAACAAAACTATATTTGGATAGAATTGAAGCCATTGATAAAAATGGCCCCAAATTAAATGCCATCATTGAACTAAATCCGGAAGCATTAGAAATAGCCAAAGCCATGGATAAAGAGCGAAAAGAAGGCAAAATCAGGGGTAATCTTCACGGCATTCCAATACTAATTAAAGACAATATTGACACGGCAGATAAAATGATGACAACCGCTGGTTCATTGGCCTTAATCGGAAATATTGCTTCTAATGATGCTTTTATTGTAAAGAAACTACGGGATGCCGGAGCAGTATTGCTGGGGAAAACTAATCTTAGTGAATGGGCAAACTTCCGTTCAAATTCTTCGTGTTCGGGCTGGAGTAGTCGTGGTGGACAAACCAAAAACCCTTATATCATTGATCATTCTCCATGCGGTTCGAGTGCCGGTTCAGGGGCAGCCGTTGCAGCCAATCTGTGTGTTGTTGCCGTTGGAACAGAAACCGATGGTTCGATTGTTTGTCCGGCTTCTGTAAATGGGGCTGTGGGTATAAAACCAACCGTTGGATTAGTAAGTCGTTCGGGAATTATCCCTATTTCTCATACGCAAGATACAGCCGGTCCTTTGGCAAGAACTGTAAAAGACGCTGTCATTCTTTTAGAAGCTATGATTGGTGTTGATGCTGCTGATGTTGTGACTAAAGAAAGTATAGGGAAATCAAAAGAAAATTACAATCAGTTCTTAAAAACGGATGGTTTAAAAGGAAAGAGAATTGGTATAGAAAAAAAGAAATATACTAATCCGTTGCTAAACGAATTATTAGAAAAAGCAACTAACATCCTGAAGCAACAAGGTGCTACTATTGTTGAAATAGAATACCTTGATAAAATTAACGCAAACGCAGAGGCTGAGAATGAGGTCTTACAATTTGAATTTAAATATGGTGTAAATAAGTATTTGGCAACTGCAAATTCCAATATGAAATCATTAGAAGACGTTATCTCTTTTAATAAAAAAAACGAAGCTAAAGCGATGCCTACCTTCAAACAAGAAACGCTTGTAATGTGTCAGGGGAAAACAGGATTGGAGAGTACAGTCTATTTAAAAGCCTTAGCAAAAAGTCATACCGAGGTAAAAAATATGATTGATAAAGTCATGAAAGAAAACAAGCTTGATGCTATTTCAGGATTAACAATGGGGCCAGCTTGCAGTATCGACATTATTTACGGAGACCGATGGGGCGATGTTTTTCTGACAGCTCCAGCAGCTATGAGCGGATATCCACATATTAGTGTTCCTTGCGGAAAAGTATATGACTTACCCGTTGGTCTTTCATTTTTTAGTGGTGCCTATCAAGAAGGAGCAATAATAAGCCTTGCTTATGGATATGAACAAGCCTCAAAAAATAGAATTAAGCCTGAGTTTAAAAAGGCTTTTTTAGACTAATAAAAAACCTAATGAATTTGCATCATTAGGTTTTGAATTATTTTTTATGAATTAGGTTAAATTATATCAATCCCATTTTCTTCCAGAATTCCTAAAAGGTAACTACTTTGATTAGGGTTGTATTTTTCGATTCCGCTTTGATACCATTTCGAAATAACATCGATTTGGAAAGCGGAATAATCATCATCGTTTATGCTGATGCCAAGCATTCCTGCCAAAAGAAAATCTTCTAAAACCTTATTGGTAACAATTAGTTTAGGAATACCATAAATAATCTTGCCATTCATTCGTTCGTAATCTAATCTTCCTTGATTGAAGCCATAGACATAAGCTTCATTTTGATTTTCGTCTATACTCAAATATGGATTTAGACCATTCGAAAAACCTTCTAAATAATCTTTTCTGTATACGGAGTTAAATATATTGTTCATATCTGAAGTGTTGTGGCATTTAAATTCTATCCAAACTTATCGAGAATAATTTAGTAACTATCTAAAAATCGATTAAAGGAAAAAAAACTCTTCAAATCACAACACCAGTGACGTTAGTCGATAAAATAAAAGCAAAAAGCCTGATGAAATTCATCAGGCTTTTTATCATAAAATAACTTATAATCACTATTTACCATTAATCCAACCTACAATAGCAGCATCAGTTGGTAATACTCTTGGCGATAATACTTTTACTAATTCTCCTTGCTCGTTGATTAAATATTTTTGAAAGTTCCACTCTACTTCGCTGTCCTGCAAACCATTTTTGCTCTTTTGCGTCAAGAACTTATACACTTTGTCCATATCATTTCCTTTTACAGAGATTTTACTCATCATTGGGAAAGTGACGCCATAATTCATTTCACAGAATTTTGCAATTTGCTCGTTACTTCCCGGTTCTTGCGAACCAAAATTATTGGCAGGAAAACCAACTATCACAAAATTAAGATCTTTATACTTTTTATAAATTGCTTCTAAATCTTTGTATTGTGGCGTTAGTCCACATTCTGAAGCCGTATTCACTATTA
>JAYTGH010000395.1:0-1597 GCA_043733645.1 Flavobacterium sp.
AAAGTTACTTTGATGATTTAACAATTTCACCTATAAAATAATGCTCATTATGAAAATTAAAAAAAATATCCAAAACAGTTTAATCGTTGCACTTTTCTTGATTTCACTTTCATCCTATTCACAAACTTCCCATGCTTATATCACAAATTTTAATGACTCAACTGTTTCGGTCATAGATTTGAACAAACTGGAAAAGATTAAGGATATCGTTACGGGGAAAAATCCTCACGGAGTAGATGTTTCACCCGATGGGAAGTGGGTTGCTGTAAGTAACGAAGGAAGTAATACAGTTTCCATTATTGATGCGGCTGCAAACAACATGATAAAAATAATATCAGTCGGCAGCCATCCTCATCAATTGGCATTTAGTGTTGATGGAAAAAAACTTTTTGTTACCGTTAACGCAGATAATGAGCTAAGTATCATCAATGTTATTGATTGGAAAAAAGACACTACAATAGTCGTAGGAAGAAATCCGCATATTGTGCTACCCTCGCCTGATGGCAAATTTGCTTATATCACACTTGAAGGCGATGAAAAGGTAGTGATATTGGATATTGCTATGCTAAAATTAACAAGTGAAATTCCTGTTTTCGGCTGGCCTCGCATTCCATCCCTTACATCCAATGGTAAAACACTTTATCTATCGCTTCGTTGGCTCAATGGGGCTTTGATTATTGACACAGAAAAAAAACAAGTCGTTAATTGGATACAACTTCCGCAAACCGATGTATTTACAGTGGAAGGCAAAGCATCTCACGGAATAAAACTTTCTACTGATGGCAAACAACTTTTTATAACAAGTCAGGTTCGCAACAGTGTAAGCATCATTAACACCAAAACCAAAAAACTTATAAAAGAAATTAAAGTAGGTACAGACCCGAACTGGATTGATTTTACTAATGATGGGAAATATGGGATTGTAAGTAATACGGGAAGTAATAATGTTTCAATAATTGATTTACAAAAAAATGAAGTAGTTAAAATCATTCCAGTCGGACTTGCACCCAAACGATTGAAAGTTGTTATGATTAAAAATTAAATTTAATAACGACTTGACACTAGCTGGCGTAAGATGTTCTTTAAACAACCCACCAAACACCCCATAAAAAACGGGATTGCTCGCGCGTCAGTCCCCCGCTGGCACAAGATATAGTTCAAATAACTCACAATTTTCAATCAAAGACTGGGGCTGCTCGTAAATGGGTCTCATATCCTTTAAGTCGTATCTTTTACATCTTCGACTTCAAAGGTTAATTAAGAAAGAGAAAATTAAGAAAAACATTCACCCCTCAATATAAAGGCTTTCAGAAGGCTATGTACTGAGGGGGTCTTTTTTTAGAAAGAAAAAACAAATAAAACATGGTACAAAAGTTAAAACACCATGACAGACCTCAGCAATAAATATTTAGTTCTTGTCTAAGGTTTTGTCAAAGGTTTAGTAGACTAATTTTTAATTTTTTGAAAAAAATTAAAAATTAGTCTACTAAACCTTTGACAACCTTAGAAACTGAGGGGTCAAAAACGCACCTATGGGAAAAAATTCTTTGCTTTTAGAAAGTCAAAATAGATAATTGGACTATTTGTTGAAAAATGA
>JAYTGH010000396.1:0-4780 GCA_043733645.1 Flavobacterium sp.
AAAATTTTGATTTCAAACTTTTTGAAATACTCCCTAACAAATTCATGCTGCCGATTATCGCTCATTTTATCAGCATTTACCACTTCAATTTTTATGCTGTCAAACTGATGATTTTGTCTTAAAGAATTAGATAGTTCCGACTTTGCATTGGTTGGTCCAAACAAAACCACCTCATTAAAATCTTTGATTACAGTTGACAACTTTTTATAATAAGCATGTTGCTTTTGCTGTTGTTTATTGTGCATTTCGCTTTCACTTCGTTGTAGTGTTTCATCTTGGTCTTGATTATCAAAATCAAGTGAAATTGTTGTTGTTGTTTTTACCTCATAAGAGAATTCGATAAGATGCGCATTGGCATGATCCATACAAATGCCTAGTTTTTTTAGTGTTTTCATTTTTATTATTTTGGTTTATTCCTCTTCGATTACCAACTCATTTTGAACATATAGTACGCCCGGTGCTTTCCATGCAATGCGCCCGGCAAGTTCTTTCTGATACCAAGAATCTACAGCTCCTTTTAAAGTTATGATTGAATCTAATACTTTTACTTCAATATCTTTTGAATCTAGAGCGAGATGGTTTTGCAGTGCCATTCGGAGAGTTGTTTGATCTATCATATTATTGTTTTGAGATTTTATTGCAATGTTGCTACTGACCCCTTTTACTCCTATTAGATTAGTAACCGTTTGCTTGGCTGCTTCTTTTTGATAGTTCCATTCTACTTCACCAGAAAGTGCTACCCAGCCGTTTACAACCAGAACTTTAATGGTATTGTTTAGCGTATTCCAATTCCATTTGAAAATATTAAGTATTTCAGCAGTGATTTCAATATCCTTTTTCTCGTCCCAGCTGTTTATTGTTACATTAATGTTATTGATTACCGATTTTACCCCAGCTACTTTCCTTGATATGTTTTCGGCTTCTGTTTTCTTTGTATAATTATCTACTATACCTGTAAGGATTATTTCTCCATTAGTAGAGATTACTTTTATATTACAAGTTGCAAGGAAGGGTTCCCATTTTAAAGCATTGCTGGCATTCTGCTGTAAAATTTCATCTGTTGTCATTTTATTTTTTATTGTTACCATACGGATTATTCCTTCTGTATCTATGCAAAGTTGAAACAAAAATTTTTGGATTGAAATGAGCATGAACAGTACGATATGTGATTTATATCACTTATTAAGACTAGTTGAGTAAAAATAAATGAATAACATAATTTATTGATAGAATTATATAAATGGTTCTATGTTTAAATAGGCGATATTTACTATTAGCCAATACTCTTTGGTCAAAATCGTTATGGAAAATGCTGCCCTACTACATGCCCTTGTTCATAACGCCATTGACGGTATCATAACTATTGATGATTTTGGAGTTATAGAAAGCATTAATCCATCTGCTTGTAAACTTTTTGCTTATTCTGAACAGGACGTTTTAGGTCATAACATCTCAATGCTGATGCCGTCTTCCGATATGGAATCCCATGATGGCTATCTCCAGCATTATACCATTTCTGGTGAAACAAATAACATAGGAATGGGAACGGAACTTATAGGCAGAACTAAAGACGGCGACCAATTTCCGTTTAAGCTTGGCGTAAGTAAAGTTAATTATACGGGCAGGAAAATATACGCCGGATTTATACATGACCTTACCCAACAAAAAATAGATGAGGAGCGGTTAAAAAATTACGCTTCGCATTTGGAAGAACTTGTTGAGCAACGAACCAAAACCCTGAATGATACCATCAAGGCTCTTGAAAAATCAAAAGAAAAAGTGAGCGTAACGCTAGAAAAAGAAAAAACGCTTAGTAAATTAAAAAACCGATTTTTATCAATGGCTTCGCATGAGTTTCGCACACCATTAAGTACAGCACATTTATCGGCTTCACTCATTGAGAAATACGCGGAATCTTTAGAAAATGGCAATATCACCAAGCATGCTGGCAAGATAATTAATGCCGTAACGAACCTAACGACAGTGCTGAATGATTTTTTATACACAGAACAATTAGAAATAGGTAGAATTAAGGCTAATGTGACTTGTTTTGACCTAGAGCAATTAGGAAAAGAAATTACAGAAGAAATGCAATTATTGTCAAAGGGAGAACAGCGTATAAACTTTTCACATTCTGGGACTAATACCCTAATCAATCTCGACCCGAATTTACTTAAAAACAGCATCATCAATTTAATAACCAATGCCATAAAATACTCAGCTGACACCTGTTGTATTGGGTTTACTAGCGAAATTAACGATACCCATTGCATCATTATCGTAAAGGATGAAGGGATAGGAATTCCGGAAGAAGACCAGCAACATTTATTTGAGCCTTTTTTCAGAGCACACAATACCGGGAATATTCCGGGAACCGGACTTGGTTTAAATATTGTTGCCCGATATATAGCCCTTATGAAAGGAACTATTTCCTATACCAGCAACCTAGATAAAGGAACATCATTTACACTAACATTTTCAACGAAATGAGCAAAATACTGGTAATAGAAGACAACAATGAAATAAGGGACAATATCGTTGAAATTCTTGAATTGGCCGAGTATGAAGTAATTGTAGCTAAAAATGGCAAACAAGGTGTTGAAATGGCGACAAAAAACTTACCCGATATTATACTGTGTGATATCATGATGCCCGAACTTGACGGCTACGGTGTATTGTACTTACTCAATAAAAACCCAGAAACCAATACTATCCCATTTATTTTTATCACTTCAAAATCAGAACGGCTCGATTTACGCAAAGGGATGGAAATGGGTGCCGATGATTATCTTACCAAACCATTTGGGAGACTGGAACTGTTGAGTGCCATCGAAATCAGGTTAAATAAAAAAGATTTGCAGCATCATTTTTACAGCAAATCATTGGAGAAGTTGGATAATCTAGTTTCTAAAAATGACGGCTTGACCGAATTAAAGAAAATCATTGCCGAACGCAAAAGCAGGCTGTTCAAGAAGAACCAGGTGGTGCATTATGAAGGAGATAGTGCTATAGGCATTTACTTGGTACTTTCGGGAAAAATCAAAACCATAAAAATGGCGGAAGATGGTCGTGAACTTATGACCGGCTTATATCAGGAAGAAGATTTTTTAGGCACCAACATTATCCTTTCCAATAAACCCTACGATGATACTGCAACGGCATTAGAAGACAGTTATTTATGTTTTTTTCCTAAAACACAATTTAATGAATTGTTACGACTCTATCCTGATATAGCCGGAAAATTTCTTAAAATCATGTCTAATGAAATCCGTAATAAAGATGCCTATCTTTTACAGCTTGCTTACCAATCTGTAAGAAAAAGAATTGCGGAATCTATTTTGCGTTTGTTTAGACAACGTAGTCCTGAAACCGACAGTATCAGTATCAGCAGGGATGACCTTGCCGCATTATCAGGCACTGCTTCTGAAACGGTAAGCCGCACACTAACTGAATTTAAAAATGAAGGATTGATTGAAAAAAAAGGAGGTGCATTAAAAATTCTTAATCATGATAAAATCAGTAAGATGAAGAATTAGTAACTTGTCATTAAAATAGACCACGGGAAGACAAGTTAGGACAATCTAACTTCTAAGTTTATCTCAAGATAATTGGAAAAGAAAAATACAAAAGCTTTATGCAAACCTCTACAAAAAATAAGTTTTGGCAATTTGACACCAACTATTGGTTTCAAAAACTGGCTAGTTCTGAAAAAGGATTGTCTCAAAAAGAAGCAGATACACTATTACGCAATTCCGAAAATCATAAGAAAAATGATTCTCGATTTAAAAAGGATGTGAAATTATTTATCGGACAATTTGAAAGCCCGTTAATGCTTTTACTTATTGGAGCGGTATTACTTTCTGCCTTTCTTGGCGATACTTCAGATGTTTTTATAATATTATTTATTGTCCTTTCTACGGGCTTATTAAGTTTTTTTCAGGAAAGAAACGCAGGAAGAGTAGTAGAAAAACTCCAATCGATGATTACCTTAAAAAGCAATGTTATCAGAGATAATGAGATAAGGCAAATTAACGCTACCCTAATCGTTGTTGGTGATGTGCTCTTGTTTAAGGCTGGCGATATGATACCCGCTGACTGTTTGATTATTGAGAGCAATGAGTTGTATGCCAATGAAGCCAGTCTTACCGGAGAATCCTATCCAGTAAGAAAACAAGAAGGCAAATTAGAGAAAACAACAGATTTATCTAAAAGAGTCAACTGTCTTTGGGAAGGAACAAATATTGTGAGTGGAAATGCAAAAGCATTGGTCATCCAAACGGGAAGCAACACTATTTTTGGCAGTATCGTTCAAAGTGCTACAAAAAATAGTGAAACCACTTTTGAAAAAGGCATCAAGGATTTTGGTTTTTTCCTGATGAAAATAACCTTAGTGCTTTCTGTTTTTATTTTAGTTATCAACTTAGTCAATCATAAAAGCCCAATAGAGTCGGCACTTTTTGCTTTAGCATTGGCTGTTGGGATGGCCCCCGAACTACTGCCTGCCATTACTACCATTGCTATGAGTGCTGGTGCGAAAAGAATGTTGGAAAAAAAAGTAATTGTAAAAAAATTAGCCTCAATTCAAAATTTAGGTGAAGTAAACCTATTATGTACTGACAAAACCGGAACCATAACAACCGGAGTCATTAAAATTGCAGGTTTGCTAAATGGATTTGGTACCGAAAATGAAGAAGTAAAACAATATGCTTTTTGGAATGCATCATTTGAAAGTGGCTATGCAAATCCAATTGATGATGCTTTGAAGGAATTAAAAATAGCA
>JAYTGH010000397.1:0-4777 GCA_043733645.1 Flavobacterium sp.
CCTTTGTAAGAAAGGATAGCTCTTGCAGTATCAGTTGGTTGTGCTCCATTGTGTAACCATTGTACCGCTTGGTCAAGGTTTAAATCAATAGTGGCAGGATTGGTGTTTGGATTGTAAGTTCCTAATTTTTCAAGGTATCTACCATCTCTTTTTGATCTAGCATCTGCTGCTACGATCCAGTAAAAAGGTCTTTGTTTTTTACCGTGTCTTTGTAATCTAATTTTTACTGACATAATCTTTTTGATTAATTTGAGGTACACGACCTCGTTATTTTTAAGGGTGCAAAGATAACTTTTTTTTGAAAACAAACTAATCGAATCGCATCTTTTTAAATATTAAGTTGCTGCCACCTCTCACTTTAACATAATTTTTTTGTAATTTAGATAGCATTTTTATATTAAAAAGTTATTTTTGTGGAGAAATACATTGAAAAAATGAAAAGATTTTTGCCCCTATTTATAATTGCTGTAGTATTTTCTTCCTGTCAAGAAGATGTAAAATTTAACAACCCTGGTTTTCAAGGGTTAAAAGATGATGTGTTTTGGAGAGCTAATGATGCTAGAGCTTATGTTAGTCCAACAAATACATTAAGAATTGAAGCACTCACAGAATACGAAACGGTTACTTTGACCACGAGTAACGCTAATCCGGGAACCTATGTTTTAGGTACTACAAATATTTATAATACCGCAAGCTATACTTCAAATTTTAATGGTGTTGAATTGGCGTATGCTACAGCTCCTGTCACTGGGCCAGTAAGTAGTGTTGCCGTAATTAATGGAGGTACAGGATACACATCAGATTGCGAACTACAGCCAGCGCCAAATCCAAATAACTTGTACAGCTGTAGTTCCTCACATGATACAACAGGAGGATCTGGTTCAGGATTAAAGGTTGCTATCATAGAAAATGCTGGAGTAGTTACTTCCGTTATTAGAGTAACATCTCAAGGTAATGGCTATGCGCCAGGGGATATTGTTACTGTAGCACTTGGTAATGTAAATTGTAAGCTACAAATACTTAATACAGTAAGTAGTAACGGTGAAATAGAAATCACCAAATATGATAACGTGAACAAAACCATTTCAGGTAAGTTTAAATTTAACGCTGCGAATTCAAATGGTAGCCCTCTAGGCGAACCCATTTTGAATTTTCAATATGGCGAATTCTATAAAATACCTGTTTTACCATCAATGTAATTCTGAATAAAAAATAATTCAAAACCATCTTCGGATGGTTTTTTTGTTAATTAAATAATAAAGTGCAAATTAATAACGATTTACACTTTTTTTAAACTACATTTGTAACTGAATTTTAAATAAATAATATGAATATTTTTGTTGGAAGTCTTCCGTTCAGTATTGACGAAGCAGATTTAAGAGAGTCTTTTGAGGCTTATGGAACAGTTGACTCTGTTAAAATTATTACTGATAAATTTACTGGAAGAAGTAAAGGATTTGGTTTTGTTGAAATGTCTAATGATGATGAAGCTCAAAAAGCTATCGACGAATTAAACGGAGCAACAGTTGAAGGTCGTACGATTGTAGTTAACAAATCGGAGCCAAAACCAGAAGGAGAAAGAAAATCATTTAATAACAACCGTTCAGGTGGTGGTTATAGTGGTGGTGGAAATTCTCGTAGTGGTGGTGGAGACAGAGGAAGATACTAGTTTACACACTAAAATAAATAATGAAGCCATCTCAATTGAGGTGGCTTTTTTGTTTTTTGTTGATAACTAAAATTCATTTTCTGACGGCTAAAATGTATTTTTGTTTTTATCATAACACTAGCTTTTGGCTAATGCCTTTTAGCTTCGCTCCGTTCGGCTATGCCTCGGGTGCCTAATCCCTTGCTTGCATGTACTTAATTTTTGATACCGAAACAACTGGTTTACCAAGAAATTGGTCGGCGCCAATTACAGATACTGACAATTGGCCAAGATGCATTCAGATTGCCTGGCAGTTGCACGATGAGTTGGGAAATCTTATCGAACATCAGGATTATTTAGTAAGACCTGAAGGATTCAATATTCCTTTTGATGCTGAGAGAATTCATGGGATTTCTACCGAATTAGCCGAAGCACAAGGGATAGAATTAAAAGAAGTTTTAGAAAAATTCAACATCGCTTTATCAAAATCAAAATTTATTGTCGGACAAAATGTTGGCTTTGATGTCAATATTATGGGTTGCGAATTTCACCGAATGGGAATGCAATCAGCAATGGGTTCTATGCCTGTTTTGGATACCTGTACCGAAGTTACGGCAGCACTTTTAAAATTGCCCGGTGGTCGTGGTGGAAGATTCAAATTGCCAACCTTGACCGAATTGCATCAATATCTTTTTGGAGTTCCATTTTCTGAAGCGCACAACGCGACTGCCGATGTTGAAGCAACGACCCGTTGTTTCTTGGAACTGATAAACAGACAGATTTTTACCAAAGAAGAATTAGACGTACCTGCCGATTATTTCGACAGATTTAATAAAAATAATCCACAGGAAATTCTACTCATAGGGTTGAAACACATCAACCTGAAACAGGCTTCTGAAGAAATTCGGAAACAGTTTCGTCAGCAAGAAGAAGTTGTAACGCCAACTCAGGAAGATAAACAGGTTCATCCCACTTTAGCAGCTGTTGATTTTGTTCATTTGCACAATCATACCCAATTTTCTGTATTACAATCCACAATTAGTGTAGCCGATTTGGTAAAAGCGGCAGTTGCCAATAAAATGCCTGCGGTTGCCATGACTGATCATGCCAATTTGATGGGTGCCTTTCATTTTGTCCGTGATATTTTATACCATAATAAATCGGCTGCAGCCAAAAACAAACAAGCGGAAGAAGAAGGAGAAACGCCAACAGAAACGATAATCAAACCAATCGTAGGCTGTGAGTTTTACGTTTGTGATGATTTAAAAGATAAGTCCCGAAAAGACAACGGTTACCAAATTGTTTTCTTGGCCAAAACCAAAAAAGGCTATCATAATCTGGCCAAATTATCTTCTATCGCTTATACCGAAGGATTTTATTATGTGCCAAGAATTGATAGAAAAACCATTCAGGATTACAAAGAAGACATCATTGTCTTGTCCGGAAATTTATACGGAGAAATTCCTAGTAAAGTACTTAACATTGGTGAAAACCAGGCGGAAGAGGCCTTGCTTTGGTGGAAACAGGAATTTGGGGATGATTTTTACCTCGAAGTAATGCGCCACAATCAGGAAGATGAAAATCGTGTAAATGCTTCATTGATTTCATTAGCAAAAAAACACCAGGTAAAAACTGTTGCCACCAATAACGTTTTCTATATCGATAAAGAAGACGCAAATGCTCACGATATTTTATTGTGCGTTCGCGATGGCGAAAAACAATCAACGCCAATTGGTCGCGGACGTGGTTATCGCTACGGACTGAATAATCAGGAGTATTATTTCAAATCGGCTGAAGCCATGAAAAAACTCTTTCATGATTTACCCGAAGCCATTACCAACACCGAAGAAATCGTCAATAAAATTGAAATCTATGATTTGTCGCGTGAAGTATTACTTCCAAAATTTGATATCCCTTCGGAGTTTTTAGTTGCCGAAGATGAAGCAGATAAAGGCAAACGAGGTGAAAATAAATACCTGCATCATTTAACTTACAAAGGAGCAGAAAAGCGTTACGCCGAAATTACTCCGGAAATCAAAGAACGTATCGATTTTGAATTACTGACAATAGAAAACTCCGGTTATCCGGGTTATTTCTTAATTGTTCAGGATTTCATTGCCGAAGCCCGAAGAATGGATGTTTCAGTTGGTCCGGGTCGTGGTTCTGCTGCGGGTTCTGTAGTGGCTTATTGTCTCGGAATTACCAATATTGATCCGTTGCTGTACAATTTGCTTTTTGAGCGTTTCCTAAATCCAGATAGGGTTTCACTTCCCGATATTGATATCGATTTTGATGACGAAGGACGTAGCAAAGTAATGGATTATGTAATTCAGAAATACGGTTCCAAACAAGTAGCACAAATCATTACATATGGAACAATGGCTACGAAATCGAGTATTCGTGACACGGCCAGAGTTATGGATTTGCCGCTTTTTGAAGCTGATAAAGTAGCCAAATTAATTCCGGGATTAATGCCCTCAAAATGGAATTTAGCCCGACTTTTATCTGAAGACGAAGCAACAATTAAAAAAGCATTGCGTCCCGAAGAATTTGACAGAGTTAAAGAATTGATTTCACTTTCTAAAGAAGGAAATTTATGTTCCGATACTATAAATCAGGCAAAATTCCTCGAAGGAAACCTAAGAAATACAGGGATTCATGCTTGTGGTGTTATCATCACTCCAAGCGATATTACCAATTTTGTTCCAGTAGCAACTGCCAAAGATTCTGATTTGTATGTTACCCAATTTGACAACTCAGTCGTAGAAAGCGCGGGATTATTAAAGATGGATTTTCTGGGATTGAAAACCCTAACATTGATAAAAGATACCGTAAAACTGGTAAAATATAGAACCGGAAAAGATTTAAATCCGGATGAATTTCCTATTGATGATGTAAAGACGTATGAGCTTTTCCAGCGTGGTGAAACAGTAGGGATTTTTCAGTATGAAAGTGCTGGAATGCAAAAATATATGAAGGAATTAAAGCCAACGGTTTTTGGAGATTTAATTGCCATGAATGCGCTGTATCGCCCGGGACCAATTGCTTATATCCCGAGTTTTATAAAGCGAAAAAATGGAGAAGAAGAAATCACATACGATATTGAAGCCTGTGAAGAATTGCTGAAAG
>JAYTGH010000398.1:0-1586 GCA_043733645.1 Flavobacterium sp.
GAAATTACGCATGTTGTAGACAAACATTACTTTGTAGACGAACAGCGCTTTGGACCTTACTCATTATGGCATCACAAGCATTTTTTAAAAGAAATTCCAGGCGGTGTTGAAATGGAAGACATTGTTGATTATAAAGTTCCAATGGGAGTTTTAGGTGAATTAGTACATCCATTTTTAGTAAAACCAAAACTCAAAGAAATCTTCGAGTATCGCAAAGAAAAACTAATTGAACTTTTTGGAGAATTTAAAGAACAATAAAATGAAAAATATACTATTAATTGGTGGTTCTTATGGCATTGGGCTTGAATTAGCAAAAGAATTACATACGGAAAACAATGTTTTTGTCGCTTCTCGAACCAATGAAAATCTGTCAAGTCTAAACGTTACACACATTGCTTTTGATGCTACAACTGATACGCTTGATAGTGCTAAATTACCAGCAGTGATTGATGGATTAGTTTATTGCCCGGGAAGTATTAATTTGCGACCTTTCCGTGGACTAAAATTAGAAACATTTGAAAGCGATATGCAGCTTAATTTCTTTTCGATGATACAAGTTATTCAAAGTATTTTACCACAACTGACTGCTTCTGAACAATCGAGTATTGTTTTATTTAGTACGGTTGCGGTAAAAATGGGAATGCCTTTTCATACCAGCGTTGCCGCTTCAAAAGGCGCCATCGAAGGCTTTGCCAAAGCATTAGCTGCTGAATATGCACCTAAAATTAGAGTAAATGTAATAGCGCCATCATTAACCGATACACCATTGGCAGAGAAATTTTTAAGCAATGAGGAGAAAAGAGAAAAGTCAGCACAACGTCATCCTTTAAAAAGAGTTGGAACAACGGAGGACATAGCACAAATGGCAAGTTTTCTTTTAACAGAAAAGAGCTCCTGGATTTCAGGACAAATCTTTCATGTTGACGGCGGAATGTCTTCGTTATTAGTAAATGGTTAAACTTCATAAATCTTATAAACTTTTAAACTCTATTTATGAATATATTCTGGTTTCGACGCGATTTGCGGTTAGATGATAATGTTGGCCTTTTTCACGCTTTAAATAGTAGCGAAGAAGTATTGCCAATATTCCTATTTGATGACATTATTCTGTCACAATTACCCAAAGATGATGCGCGTGTAACCTTTATTCATCAACAGTTGGAACATATGCAAAACCAACTCCAAGCTGTTGGAAAATCATTAGCCGTTTTTCACGGAAAACCAATCGAAGTTTTTAGAAAACTTATTACGGAAAATCAAGTTAAAACCGTTTTTACCAATCATGATTATGAGCCTTATGCTAGGAAACGTGATTTAGAATTACATCATTTACTCAAGGATAATGACATCGAATTCAAAACCAGCAAAGACCAAGTTATTTTTGAAAAAAGTGACGTTGTTAAAGACGACGGAACGCCTTACGTAGTCTATACACCTTACTCAAATAAGTGGAAAGAAAACTTTAGAAAAACAAAACTAATTCATTACAAATCAGAAGAGTTATTAAATAAAATTATAGGTCACTCCTATTCTTTTTTGAGTTTGGCAGCCATTGGTTTTGAAACTTCAAAAATTAAGGTTACGCC
>JAYTGH010000399.1:0-12399 GCA_043733645.1 Flavobacterium sp.
CTCTTGAATCAATACTGTTTTACCAACTCCGGCTCCACCGAACAATCCAATTTTACCACCTTTTGAGTAAGGCTCAATCAAATCGATTACTTTAATTCCCGTGAATAATACTTCTGTAGAAGTTGATAAATCTTCAAATTTTGGTGCCTGACGGTGGATTGAAACTCCGTTTGCTCCGTCTTTTGGCAAATTTCCTAAACCATCAATGGCATCACCAATTACGTTAAACAAACGTCCGTAAATATCAGCTCCGATTGGCATTTGTATTGGAGCTCCTGTAGCGTTTACAGCAGTTCCTCTACTCAAACCATCTGTTGAGTCCATAGAGATTGTACGAACTGTGTTTTCACCAATATGTGATTGCACTTCAAGTACTAATATTGAACCATTTTTGTTAATGATTTCTAATGAATCATAGATTTTTGGCAGTTCAACATCTTTAGTATCAAATACTACGTCTACTACTGGTCCAATGATTTGGGAAACTTTTCCTATTGCTTTTGACATTGTTTATGTATTTATTAAATAGCTATTTAGGTTTGAATAAAACATTCTTTTTTCAGAGCGCAAAGATAATTTTTATAAACCAAATAATCAATAATTATTTTATAAAAAAAAGAAGATTTTTTGAATCGTCTTAAAAACAAAAAACCATCCTGATTATTCAGGATGGTTTTTTAATTATAAAAAAAAGTCTTTATGGTAAAGATGCAGAATACAATATTTGATATTGTCCTAAATTCACTCCTTTAAAGTTTGAACCATAAGTTGCATTAATAGCTTCCAAGAATTTATTAGCAATTAAAGCATAACCTTTTGGACTAGGGTGAACGCCATCTAAAGAAAATGAATTCCCTGTTACATAAGTTGATGTCATGGTATATCCACTAACTAATAATCCACCATTTGCTACTTGAGCTAAAGTAGCATTAGCATCAACAAAAGCCAAACCTTTGGCAACTGCTAAATCATGTATTGAAGTATTAAAAGCATCGGTTGCTGCTTTTACTTCTGCAGTTTCGCTTGCTGTTAAAGTAGTATTATCCTGCATTGGATAAGACACTCCAATTGTATTAAACGGAGCTATGGCTCCAGTTTGTGTTGTGCCAATTATAGTTCTTGCTGTTAATAAAATATAATCTCTAGAAGCCGCAGCATTACTTGCATGACGAGCCTGGCCATATAGGTTTCCGATATATCCAGCAGTTGGAGCAGGATATCCTGCACTTATTAAAGCAGCTGTTATTTGCGCAGAAATATTGAGTAATGATTCGTCTTTAATTAAAAGTGGGTTTGTCTCAACGGTTGCAGGATTTCCATCATCTGCAACTAATGTTTGAAAACGCGCAGGCAAACCAAATCCGGCTAAAGCTGAATTGATACCTCCAAATAATGCGTTTAATTGACCGGCGCTGGCAGCAGGCAATCCTGGAATTGGATTTGTTGGTACCGTAGTGAAAAATGGAACCGAAGTAACATAAGGAATGTTTGCCACAACACCTTTAGCTCCTCCAGCAGTTAACCCATCCAATAAGGTAGAATAAACATTATGAAAAACAGTAGGATTTGTAATGTCATTTGAACCGTAAGTAGTTGGGTCAAAATTTGTCAATTGATTAACACCTGTTCCTCCTGATGTTGCATAAGCTAAAACATCATTGTTCCCTATCCAAAGAGAAAAGAATGTTGGGTTTTGAGCAACTGCATCTGCTAAAACTGTTGTGGTTGGACTTGAAGCAAAACGAACAAAATATGGATTTGCCTGACCTGTAAAAACGCCTGCAACATTCCCATAGCCTGATGCTAATAAATGAAAACTTTTTGCTCCCGGAACTCCCATATTATTGAATGGCCCGGTTAATATATTAGTTATTTCAGTAGTTGGAGTTCCCGGAAGTGTTGCGGGACCGCTTCCGTTAAAATACAACCTTGGACCTTGAATTTGGAATCCTCCTAATAATAACCCTCCAACATTATCATTCATGTATGGGATTTTAAATTCTCCACCACCAACTAAAGCAAATCGTTGAGAAAGTATATTTGGATACGAATTAGCTTGTCCAGCGGCAAATAATGCTCCATCGCTATATCCTGCACAAAGTGAATTACCAAGTGCAACATATTTAGAAAAATCTGCTGAACCTGCAGTTAAAGGTAAACCGTCAGATGAATTCGCATCAAGAACTGCATCATTACTGTCACACGCTACAAAGGTTAACGAAACCAATACTAGCCATTTGAAATTTTTTATCATAACTTTTAAATTATATGTTGTTATTGATTATTATGGATTGATTGTTATAGAAGCAAACCATTGTTGTCCAATAGCACCCGCTCCGATTACCTGAATGTAATCTTTTCCGAATAAATTATTAGCGCCAACTTTTAAAACTGATTTTAATTTTGGAATTGCATAATTAATCTGAGCGTCAAAAACCACGTTTTCCGGAACGGTACCATCAGCAAAAGAAGATTGCCATAAATATTCTGTATTCCATCTTACGTTGGTATTAAACCCAAAGTTTTTAAATAATTTTTGGTTACCCAAAGAAGCTTTAATTCTGTGCTTTGGAGTGTTAAAACTTGGTATAAAACTTGGGTCTTTGGCTTGGTCAAAAGTATACTCAGCATAATTATAATTAGCGCTTAACTCAAAATCTTTATACACTTTTTTTGATAAACCAATACCGAATCCTAATGACGTAACTTCTGTTTTAGAGTTGTCGTACACTTGATAAACTCTTCTGTCTCCATTAGCAATTGCAGCATAAGTTTTTTGAACTTCTAGATCAGATGAATCTGTACCAACAGTTCCATAATAAGGAGAGATAACTCTTGATTGATTTAAAAAGTCATTATAAATATTGTAGTATCCACTTATATCTACTGTCAAATCATTATTAATTACCGAACGATAACCAACATCAATTGCCTGAACTCTTTCTGGTTTTACCAGGTTAATCTTAGCAACTTCCAAATCAGCCGGATTTCCTGTTTGTGCAAATGTTTGTACAGAGGTTAATGTATAAGAATTATTATAGGCATCAACACCAGATAAGGTTGCAGTAGCATTACCTCCATTAATAGCTTGACCAGATGCGCTTACCGGAAGCGTTTCAACATATCTTGTTAAGTTATCTGGTGCAGAACCAATTAAAGCAAATGGCCCTAAATTTAAACCAATATATTGATCTTGTGTAGTTGGATTTCTGAATCCTGTTTGATAAGATGCTCTGAAATTATGTTGTTTATGATCACCAGCAGCATATACAAAAGAAACTCTTGGAGAATAGAAACCATCAAAATTTTGTGATTTATCATAACGCACAGAACCTGTAAATTTCAAACGCCCTTCTTTCATAAATTTCTTTTGCAATTGTGCATACGCACCATATTCGTCGTATCTGATTGGCCCATCATAATCCGTAAAGATTGTTCCTCCAGAATTCATTTCGTATTGTCTATAAGAACCTCCTAACTGAATTTCAGCAACCTTGATTATGTCTTTAAAATTATAATTCACATCAGCATGATATAATTTAGATTTGTCTTTAAATTTAGAACCAGTAGTTAAGTTAGGGTCAGCACTTACACTAGCTAATGCACTTTCAAACTCAGGCGAGCCTGGTATAAGTCTTCCGGTATCAGCAGTTGTTCTTGCAATAGCATGAGCTTGTTGAGGAGTAGCTCCACCCAACGTTGATTGAATATAAGCTCCGGCATATTGACCAAACCAAGTGGCATCAGATTTCCAAGCTCTATTAACATTCCATGCTGCAAAACGCATGTCATAGGAGTCTCCTGCATTTTCGTTAGTCATATATCCTCTAACAAAATAATTCTTCCCTTTAAACTCAAGTTTTGTTTGATTGATGAAGAAGTTTTTCAAAGCATATCTATTAGCTCCTTGATATATAGTATTTCCTAAACCTAATTTGTGTTGGAAAATAATTTCATTATCATCTCCCCATGGTTTGAAGTGTAAAGAGAAATCGGCTTTAACGCTTTTTACAAAATTGTCATTTAGGTCTTTTTCTGCATAACCTGTTCTGGCTACATTATAGTTTGGTAATAAGTTAACTGTTGATTGTGGTACAAGACCTAAATTAGCTAATGATTGCCCAACACTTTTAATATTGGTAGACACTTCATCACCATATACATTTAATCCATCATAATTCGGATTTGGATCTGAACCCACATTGTTAATTGTTTGATCTCTTCTGTCATCAGCAATCCATTCTTTAGCTTTCAAGAATGTAAAGTTAGCTTTCATAGCAAAATGTTTGTCAAAAGCATGAGCTGCTCTTATTCCAAAATCCCAATAATCATTGGTTCCAGCAACTTCTTGCGTAGTTTGTCCGTATTTGAAATAGAAACTTAATCCCTGATTTGTAAAAGGGCTTTTGCTATTCATAAACATGATTCCGTTAAAAGCATTAGCACCATATAATGCAGAAGATGCTCCTGGAAGAAGCTCTACATTGGCAACATCTAATTCAGAAACACCAATTAAATTTCCTAACACGAAGTTTAAGGCTGGGGAAGAATTATCCATACCATCAACTAATTGTAGAAAACGTGTGTTGGCGACTGTTGCAAATCCTCTGGTATTGATTGATTTAAAAGAAAAACTACTTGTGTTGAAGTGCACTTCTTTCAGATTCTCAAGACCATCATAGTAAGTTGCTGCCGTAGTGTTTTTGATTTCTTTCAAACTCATTCTTTCGATAGTCACCGGAGATTCTAATACTCTTTCAGGTGTTCTCGATGCAGACACAACGATTTCATCTAGTTTATTTTCTTCATCAGTCAATGCTACACTAAGCTTTTGATTGTTTGATGTAATGCTAACCTTTTTGAACCCGTGGCCTACACTCGAAATTTCGACGTCAAAAGGAGGCTTTTTTGTGGTTGTTAAATTAAAATTTCCATCACTGTCAGTCACTGTTCCGGCACTGTCGCCAGCTACTTTAACATTAGCTCCGGGAACTGGTTGGTTCTTACTGTCTTTTACCGAACCCGATATTGAAGTTTGCGCAAAGGTTATGCCGCAAAAAAACAATGAAACGATAAATAAATAAATCTTCATTTGGTTATAATTTTGTTGGTTTATGAAGCCAAAGTACAAATATTTCTTTTACATTATCAAAAAACCTTGGGTATTTTTATTAATAATCTATTTTCAAGTTTCTTTATCAACACAGTGCTTTTTAGCATTTTTTAAGTTTTTATTAACGAATTGGCATTATTAATAAAAAAAATATTATGCGTACATACAAAATGAAACTTTAATTAAACTAATCATAAAATTTTAAACAAAAAAAGCGAGACATTGTCTCACTTTTTTAGGTATGTATGTTGAAAACTATTCTACTGTAACTGATTTTGCCAAATTTCTTGGTTGATCCACATTACATCCTCTCATAACAGCGATATGATAAGATAACAATTGTAAAGGAATTGTAGTGATTAGTGGTGATAATGCATCCGAAGTTTCAGGAATTTCGATAACGTGATCGGCTAACCCTTTTACCTGAGTATCACCTTTGGTAACAATAGCAATAATTTTTCCGCTTCTAGATTTAATTTCTTGGATATTGCTTACTACTTTATCATAATGCCCTTGTTTTGGAGCAATAACAATTACCGGCATTTGCTCATCAATTAAGGCAATTGGTCCGTGTTTCATTTCGGCTGCAGGATAACCTTCGGCGTGAATGTATGATATCTCTTTAAGCTTCAAAGCGCCTTCCAATGCTACTGGGAAATTGTAACCTCTTCCAAGGTATAAACAGTTGGTGGCATCTTTAAATTTAGCTGCTATTTCTTTAGCCATTTCGTTGGTTGATGCCAATGCTTCTGCTACTTTTTCAGGAATAACTTCTAATTCTTGCAAATAACGGTGAAAGTCAGAATTTGAAAGTGTTCCCTTGGCTTTTGCCAAACGCAACGCTATCATTGTTAAGACTGTAATCTGTGTAGTAAAAGCTTTTGTTGATGCTACTCCAATTTCCGGACCAGCATGAGTATAAGCACCCGCATTGGTTTCTCTTGAAATAGACGAACCAACCACGTTGCAAACTCCAAATACAAATGCCCCTTTTTCTTTGGCTAACTTAATTGCCGCTAGAGTATCTGCGGTTTCTCCCGATTGTGATATGGCTATTACAACATCATTTTTATTGATTATTGGATTTCTATATCTAAACTCCGAAGCATATTCAACCTCAACTGGTATTCTAGCAAACTCTTCTATGACATATTCTGCAACTAATCCGGCGTGCCATGATGTTCCGCAAGCCACTATTAGAATTCTGTCAGCATGAAGAAATTTTTCTAAATTATCTTCTATACCAGCCATTTGAATAATGCCTTGATTTGCCAAAAGTCTTCCCCTGTAAGTATCCTTAATAACATTAGGTTGCTCATAGATTTCCTTCAACATGAAATGGTCATAACCGCCTTTTTCAATTTGCTCCAAATTCATTTGAAGTTCCTGAATATATGGATCAACTAAAGAGTCATCTTTAATTTTTCTTATTTTGAGTGGCTTATGAAGTCTTACAATCGCCATTTCTTCATCCTCTAAATAAATAGCATTCGAAGTATATTCGATAAAAGGTGAAGCATCAGAAGCAATAAAAAATTCATCTTCGCCAACTCCAATTGCAATTGGACTTCCTAATCTTGCAACGATAATTTCGTCTGGATTTTCTCTGTCAAAAACACAAATTGCGTAAGCTCCAACCACTTGGTTTAAGGCAATTTGAACAGCTTTTCCAAGTTTAATATTTTCTTTCTTTTTTACGTCTTCTATTAAGTTTACTAAAACTTCGGTATCTGTATCCGACGTAAAAGTATACCCTCTTTTTAGTAATTCTTTTTTTAACGGCTCGTAGTTTTCGATGATTCCGTTGTGAATAATTACTATGTTTCCTGAATTTGAAACATGCGGGTGTGAATTGATATCATTTGGAACACCATGGGTTGCCCAACGAGTATGCCCCATTCCAATAGTAGCTTTGGAAGAGGCTATTGCCTTTGACTTTTCTTCGAGGTCAGAAACCTTTCCTTTAGTTTTAACAATTTTAAGGTCATTGCCATCACATAACATGACTCCCGCACTATCATAACCTCTGTATTCTAATCTTTTTAACCCTTTTATTACAATTGGGTAAGCTTCTCTAAATCCGATATAACCAACAATTCCACACATAACATTAGATACTAATTAGGTTTTGTATAATAAATTTCCAGTTTCAATTTTTTATCATCTGGAACAATAGGGCTTGTTCCGTATAAAACAGTTCCCAACTGATTCAATACTGACATAGTTGGTGCACTACTTAAGTTGCTGTTTGGAGTTCTTAGTTTAGAAAGACCAATATTGTTGATGCTTTCGGTAACTGATAATCCTAGGCGAACATTAGTAGAATCGTTTTTAACTAAATTTCTAACATAGTTCGTTATTCTTACTCTATATTTTTTTCCTCTTTTTCCTCTTCCATCACCTAAATCTTCGGTTTGAACAATTCCGTCATGTATGAATTTGCTGAATTTTGGGTAAGCCCCATTACTAGTATAATCAAAAGTGTAATCTATCAAGACCTTTTTATTTGTCAAGTCATATAAAAAAATACGATTGGGTTCAACCGGTTGAGCATCTGAAGTTGCTGGCAAAAAGTTTGACATAGCTGATTTATCAACATAAAAAGTTAGATTGGCTTCATTAATTAACCAGCCATTGATTTTAATTTCGTCAATCTCATCAGAAATTCCGTTCGGAGTATTATTGACGATGTATTTAAGATTGGTTGGACTAATAGGAAGACTTTCAGTAAAAGCAGGATTTAGGGTATATCCTTTTAAATCGGTTGAACCAAACAAATCTACAATAGCCATTGCGCCTTCGCCACCTTTTAAATAAAGTCTTGAGGCTTCTTGTGAGCTATTTGCAGCATTTAAATAATCGATGTTTTCATTAGAATTTTGCAATAAACTTATAGTGTTTCCGCTAAGATTTAATGGCAAAGATTTACTTACTCGTTCTAGTTTGTATTCATTCTCTGGCGTAGTAGCTACATTATCCGGTGTAATTTTATCTTCTTTATAATATATGGTAATTTTTCCTGCCTTAAAATTTAGCATTGCCATATTGCCCGGATTTCCATTTTCTACTTTGAAATAAATCCCTCTGAAATAATTTTTAAACAGTGCATTATTAGCTAATTGACCGCTTGGAGCATTTAAGATTTTATCATTAAAAACATCAGTTCTTAAATGCAATCGCATTGAAGGTACATATCTTGTGTATTTTTTAGTAATTCCATCTGTTTCATAGGTTGTCAATTTGTGCTCCTTTTTATCGAAAAAGAATTGATTGTTTTCACGGCCATCAGCATTGTGGGTTCCTTCTGTACCTGAAGCCGGATCTGTAAGAGGTGAATCATTCAACAAAACCGGAATCTTATTATTATCAATCAAACTATTTTCATCAGTATAAAACAATTGCTGTTCAGCTAAAGATTGTGCAGGATCTAAATCTCTTAGATAATAATTAGATTGATAAACGCTCAATTTAAATTTAGATGCGGTGCTTCCAACTTCTGCACCATAAATTGAATCCAACTCATATTCATTCGTGTTATCCGAATTGGTTGTTTTTAGTGTTTTATAATACGGGATGTCCATAATCACACTATCAATAACAGGAAGATTTACATAAAGTGTGGCATCTGTATTGTTAAAAATAGGATTGACAGTCGAAAGCTCTAACTGTGTTACAAAGTTAGCTTGTGTAGCACCAAAAGCAGGATTTGAATAAAACCCAAGCGGATTAATAGGCAAATTATTCGAGGCAATTGGTCCTAGTTTTTGATTGTATGCTTTTACTGATGCGTCGGTGTATTTTTCAAATCCGTAGTGGTCATCGCCTACTATGTCAGTTCCTAATTCATTAAAGTCCTTATCACAGGATGCGAAAAATATAGTTATTAATCCAACAATTAAAATTGGGCGTAAAAATGATCTTTTATTCATAAAAATTATCTGTTTATTTAAGAAAGCATGTCTTTATAAAAGTTTGTATATGCTTCGGCAAATTTGTCTTTCGAGGCGAAAGGTAAAAAAGGTTTTCCTGAAGATTCTATAAATTTTGTTAAACTTGACGACACATTTTCAGAGGCAATAATAACTCCATCTGAATGGGTAACAGCTGTTTTGATAAGGTTTTCATAGTTAGGTAACTCTAATTCCTGAATGGCATCTTGAGGAACGCCGTCAAACTTTATTTTGTTTATCATTTCAGTATCCAAACTGCCGTCAAAAGACTGACTATATACCGAAGTTACAATCTTTGTTTCCGAAAATAATGCTTCGTCTTTGTAATAATGTTTCATGTAAATTGGCAATAAACTCGCCATCCAACCATGAACATGAATAATATCCGGAACCCAATTTAATTTCTTAACGGTTTCTACAACTCCTTTAGCAAAGAAAATAGCTCTTTCGTCATTATCAGGATAGAGCACGCCATCTTCATCACTAAAAGTGGCTTTTCTTTTGAAATACTCATCATTATCTATAAAATAAACTTGTATTCTTTCTTTTGGGATGGAGGCTACTTTGATTATCAAAGGCATATCCAAATCATTCACTACTAAATTCATTCCCGACAAGCGAATTACCTCGTGTAATTGATGTCTTCTCTCGTTAATATTGCCATATCTTGGCATAAAAATTCTAATCTGTCCACCTTGATCATTTATCATTTTGGGAACATCATACGACAGTAAAGAAACCTCATTTTCAGCCAAATACGGCACCACTTCAGATGATACATACAATATCCTCTTATCTTCCATAATCTATTCTACTTTATTTATTGGCAATAAAAAACAGGCAAAAGTACAAAAATTTATGCAGTTATTTATGAAAATGGTAAGTTTGCAACTCATTTACTGAAAGCCAATGCTCCTTTTTAACACCCAAAACGAATTAATATCGCATCTTAATTCTGTTTCAAACAAAGAAACGTCTATTGGTTTTGTGCCTACTATGGGCGCGCTTCACCAAGGGCATCTTTCTTTGTTGAAAGAATCTGTCAAAAACAACAGTATCAATGTTATCAGTATTTTTGTCAATCCAACCCAGTTCAACAATGCCGAGGATTTAGCAAAATATCCTAAAACATTAGACCAAGACATTGAAAAAATAAAAACTGTTTCCACTGATATTATTGTCTTTGCACCAAGCGTTGACGATATTTATGAAGGCAAAACGGTTTCGCAGCACTTCGATTTTGACGGATTGGAAAATGAGATGGAAGGCAAGTTTCGTCCCGGACATTTTGACGGAGTTGGAACTATCGTAAAACGACTCTTCGAAATAGTAAAACCAACCAATGCCTACTTTGGTGAAAAGGATTTTCAGCAATTGCAAATCTTAAAAAAAATGGTTGAAAAAACCAAACTGCCTGTCAATGTAATTGGTTGCCCAATCTTCAGAGAAGCCAATGGTTTAGCCATGAGTTCGCGTAACGAAAGATTATCAGCTGCTGAACGAAAAGAAGCAACAATCATCTACAAAACAATTTCGCAAGCCAGGATTTTATTTAAAACAAAATCGGCAGCAGCTGTAACCGAATTTGTAACTAAAACATTTGCCAAACAAACCCATTTCGAATTAGAATATTTTCAAATTGCCGACGAAGCAACCTTATTACCCTGCGCAAGAAAAAGTGCTGTCAAAAAATACCGCGCTTTCATCGCAGTTTTTGTTAACAAAATCAGATTGATTGACACGATTTCATTAAATTAATTTACTTTTGATCCATGCAAATTGAAGTAGTAAAATCTAAGATTCACAGGGTAAAAGTTACCGGCGCCGATTTGAATTATATTGGCAGTATCACTATTGACGAAACATTAATGGAAGCGGCAAACTTGATTGAAGGTGAAAAAGTTTCTATTGTAAATGTCAACAACGGCGAACGTTTTGATACTTATGTTATCAAAGGCACAAGAAAATCGGGAGATATTACGCTAAACGGTCCGGCAGCAAGAAAAGTTCATAAAGGCGATATCATCATCATCATGTCCTATGCTTTAATGGATTTTGAAGAAGCTAAAACATTCAAACCTTGGTTGGTTTTCCCGAACGAAACAAATAATTCCCTGACCTAAAATCTCTTGAAAAAACAAATCGGTAAATGGTTTTCAGTTCTTATTCCTCTTTTAATTGGAATCGGAATTATATACTATCAATATACAACATTGACTTCCGAGGAAATAAGTAAGATAAAAATCAGTTTCGAAAAGGCGAATTACTATTATATTTTATTGTCGTTAATGATTGCCTGCGTTGGTTATTGGTCGAGAGCCTATCGCTGGAAATTTGCGTTAAACCATTTGGGGTATCAAACTAAATTCTACAATAATTTTTTTACGGTTTGTGTAGCGTATTTAGTCAATCTTACGGTTCCCCGTTCGGGCGAAATTTCGCGTGCGGCTTTACTTAAAAAATATGAAAACGTTCCTTTTGACAAAGCCTTTGGAACCATTGTTGCCGAAAGAATTGTCGATTTACTAATCTTCTTTCTATTCGTTTTTATTGGATTCGTTTCTCAATTTGATAAAATTCATCAATTCCTTTTGAGCGAAAATGTATCGCTGGAATCCTTGATTATTACAGCAATTATTGGCCTAGTTTTGTTCTTTGTTTTTATCCTGATTTGGATTTATGCAGAATGGGAAATCATCTTAAAACTAAAGAAAAAATTGTCTGGTTTGACAGAAGGCATAACCACTGTTTATAAAATGAAGGACAAATGGAAATACATTTTTCATTCTTTTTTTATATGGTTTTCTTATTTGGCAATGTTTTACGTAGCCATTTTTGCCTTGCCTGAAACTTCTGGAATCAGTTTTGACATTGTAATTATGGGCTTTATATTTGGGAGCTTGGCAGTAGGTTTTACAAATGGTGGATTAGGCGCTTATCCATTTGCAATTACACAGATTTTTTTACTTTACGGTATTACCAAGGATGTGGGAGCCGCTTTTGGATGGCTGGTTTGGGCCTCACAAACAATTTTGGCAATTCTTCTCGGATTGATTTCCTATGTTTTGCTTCCTCTTTTAAATAGAAATAAATAATTTTGTTATATTGCTAATCAATTTAACAAACTTCTATTTAATCCAATCCTACCTATCATGAAAAAAAATATTCTGTTTTTATTTTTCATTTGCTCCAATGCTGTTTTTTCCCAAAAAGTAACCGATACCATAACGTCAAAAAAACTAAACGAAGACCGCGAAATTACTATTGGTTTACCGCCATCATATAAAAACCATCCAAATCAAAAATATCCTGTTTTAGTATTATTGGATGGCGATT
>JAYTGH010000400.1:0-1583 GCA_043733645.1 Flavobacterium sp.
TGATTATTAGCTTCAATTCTTACGTTAGTTCTTTCCAGTTCTGCATCACTCATTTGTGACGCTAAAGTTCTTTTCCAAATCAAATCGTACAAACGCGCCTGGTCTCTTTCAACAGTAACCGTGTGACGCGACATATCTGTCGGACGAATGGCTTCGTGAGCTTCTTGTGCGCCTTTGCTTTTGGTGTTGAATGTTCTTGGTTTTGAAAACTCTCTTCCGTATGACTTTGTGATTTCTGCTTGAGCAGCATCTGAAGCTTCTTTTGAAAGATTCACACTATCCGTTCTCATATAAGTAATCAACCCCGCTTCATATAAACGTTGTGCAATTTGCATTGTGATTCCAACCGGTAAATACAATTTACGAGCTGCTTCCTGTTGCAACGTTGATGTTGTAAACGGTGCCGCTGGAGTTTTCTTGGTTGGTTTGGTTTCTAAATCGGCTACCTTGTAGGCAGAACCAATATTTTTATTTAAAAAATCTTCAGCTTCTTTTTTGGTACCGAAGTTTTTGGGTAATCTTGCTTTCACCACTTTTCCGGCTTCATTAGTGAATTCAGCAGTAACTGAATAAGAAGCCACTGGTTTGAATTCTTGAATTTCTCTTTCTCTCTCAACAATTAATCTAACGGAAACTGATTGCACTCGACCTGCAGATAATCCGCCTTTTACTTTTTTCCATAAAACCGGAGACAATTCATATCCAACCAATCGGTCTAAAACTCTACGTGCTTGTTGGGCGTTAACTAAATTATAATCGATTTCTCTTGGATTATCAATCGCTTTTAAGATAGCATTTTTGGTGATTTCGTGGAAAACAATTCGTTTAGTTTTAGCTTTATCTAATTTTAATTCTTCCGCTAAGTGCCAGGAAATGGCTTCTCCTTCGCGGTCCTCATCAGAAGCTAACCATACCATTTCAGCATTTTTAGCTAATCCTTTTAATTTGGTGACCAAAGCTTTTTTATCTGCAGCCACTTCGTATTTGGGTTTGAATCCGTTTAAGACATCTACTCCTATTTCTTTAGACGGCAAGTCGGCAATGTGCCCATAGCTCGACTCTACTTGGTAATCGCTCCCCAGAAATTTTTCGATTGTTTTTGCCTTTGCAGGTGACTCTACGATAACTAAATTCTTTGCCATACTCCAATTGTTTATGTGGGCAAAAGTAATTGTTTTTTTTAAAAATCGATTTTATTGCACATTTTTAATGTTAAAAGGCATCATCTCACCTACTCCATAAAGAAGCCTTGAGCAGGACTTGCCATAACATTCCCTTCGATTTTCTGCTATAGCAATAAGGATGAAGACAGGTTAAAAGATAATTACACTATAGTTATAGCGTATATATGTCGTGTATATGTCGTATATTATATACTAAAGATACTATCTATATTCATATCAGATTCATACTAAATCGCCGACGTATTAATTCGATAGAACCATTTTATAACTTTATGTTAAACGTTAACTGCCATCTTGTCATATTTTATAATTTAGTATTATCTTTGCTAGCCGAAACGCATTATAAACAAAGTTTGTTTTGATTAGAGGTTGCTCTGTGAGTCTTTGCGCTACTCTGTG
>JAYTGH010000401.1:0-1582 GCA_043733645.1 Flavobacterium sp.
GATGGTATGAATGTTGTTGCCGTCGTATTCTTTCTTGTTACCGGCACTATCTAAAAATACAATAGCAGACGCTTTTTTAATATTGTCTTTTGCATAACCGGATAATGAATGACCATTACCCAATATAATCGTTGCCTTTGCAAAGCCCGCCGATATTGCATTCTGAGCGTTGAGTGTTGCAGTAAAAAATAAGAACGCTGTTGCGAGAACAGTTAATTTAAATTTCATGGCTGATAATTTTAGTGATTGATACTGCAAGAATACAACGACTAAAAAAAGATGCACAACAAATTGGTGTGAGTTGTTGGAATTTTGGAGTGAGTTGAAGGAATAAATGTCCAGGTTTAGTTTTTAATTTTATCTTTAGTACAAACGTTGTCTGAAAGATTAACCCAAACCTCAATTATCAAAAAATACATTATGACAAAAACAATCACTTTTCTTCTTGCAACTCTATTTTCTATTTATGCATTTGCACAAAATTTTGAAGGGAAAATTACTTACGCAAATGTCTATAAAAGTAAAATGCAAAATGTATCAGACTTACAATTCACAACAATGATGGGCACAACACAAGAATATTATATAAAAAACGGAGACTATAAATCCGTTACAAATGGTTCCCTTTTACAATGGCAACTTTATATAAACAATGAAAATAAACTCTATAACAAAATGGCAAACTCTGAAGCTGTGCTTTGGAATGATGGTGCAATAAATGCTGACGAAGTATTGAAGACGCAGTTGAATAAAAATGTTATAGAAATTCTGGGCTATAAATGCGATGAATTAATATTTACCTGCAAAAGTGGAATGCAAAAATATTATTTTAATTCAAAGTTATCGGTGGACACAACAGTATTTATTAAGCACAAATATGGCAATTGGTTTGATTTTATTTCAAAATCGAATTCGCTTCCACTGAAAATTATTGTTGAAACGAATACATTTACCGTAGAAAGTATTGCAACATCGGTAATACCAATGAAACTTGAAAAAACATTTTTTGACTTGCCGCCAAATACTAAAACTATGAAAAGTCCTTATTGAAAAAACTACTACCGTCTTTAATGTAAATTGATATTAGTATTGTTTGTAACTAAATTTTCAATGCTATGGATCTTTAGGAATATGATATTTTCCTTTTTCTTCTTACCTAAATTTCACAAATTATGAGTAAGCATTATTATGGCGTTATCCTGATAATATTTGGAGTAATTTATCTTATTAAAACAGATATTTTTAAAAGAGGAATTTAAAATAAAACAGCAATTTCGCAACAGATTTTCTCACCCAAATAATACAATGTTTATATGCGGATTTTAGGATGCATATCCATAGTTGCAGGCCTTTATTTTATCCTGAAATATTAAATTCAACATTATTACAAGGCAACATTCTAAGTACTTTAAACGGGCGGACACTAACAAAAAAAATTAACATCATTTGAAAACCATCACCCGAACAGTCTGGATATTATCGCTGGTAAGTTTGTTTACCGATACAGCAAGTGAAATGCTGTATCCCATCATGCCCATTTATTTAAAGACCATTGGTTTCTCCATTTTGCTGATTGGTGTGC
>JAYTGH010000402.1:0-4749 GCA_043733645.1 Flavobacterium sp.
GAACCACTGGTTGCCGTAATAGTTCCTGAAGCAAAAGTAGCCGTGCTATTACCTATTGATATAGTTACCCCCGTTGTAGAACCACTTCCTCCTATTGTCCAGGTACCCGTATCTACAGAAGCTGTAATTGTCGTAGCAACAGCTGCAATTGCAGTATTGCTATATTGATCCTGTAAAGTAACTACTGGAGCATTTCCTATATTCCCACCATTCGCAGTCGGTGCTGTAGGCTGTGTCGTAATAACTAGTTTAGTTGCTGCACCAGCTCCGATGGTTTGAGATATTGTGGCATTGCTATAACCTGTTGCTGTTATAACAATGTTTTTAGCGGTCTTTGCGGTTTGTAATGCCGCAGATGCTGATGGCGTAAAAACAATTTTACCCGCTTGCGTTTTATCATAAGCGCCTGAAGGTACAGCAGTACCATCGTAAGTAATAGCAGTAATTGCTGCTCTCCATGCTGAATTTTCTGTAAAAGTAATATTGAATGCTGCATCAACAGTAGCACCCGAAGCCGCTATTAGTGATGGTGGTGTTGTACCAGCAGGAGCTGCAATTGAAATAGTTCCCATTCCAACATTTCCACTTGATTTAGTAGTATATGTCCATTTAATATATCTAGTTGCTGCAAGAGGTGTATCAGTATACAAAACATTTGCAGTTGTTAAAGTTGTAACTGTTCTAAGGGTTGTAAATGATGAACCATTAGAAGATTCTGATATTGTAAATGTTCCTCCTGAAAAAGAATTCCCTTTTAAATTATAAGTTAAAGTACCAGGAGCTGAAGCCAAAAACAAAGTTGCTGTTTTACCTGTGGCATCAAATTTAATTAGAGAACCTGTATCCGAATAATCAGTACCAACGTTTACGCCTGTCCAACCATTTGCGCTTGTCATAGCAGCTGAACCCGAGGTAAATGAATAAGGAATACTTTGTGCTGTCTGCGCCAAACTACGTTGCTGCCCTCCTATAAAAAACAAAAAAGCAAACGCAGCTAAAGCTAATGCTGGTTTTTTGAAGTTAAAAAGAGGTTGAGAGTTTTGCAAATAAACTGACGTAGCAGAGTTCATTTTTCCATTTGTAAACTTCTTTTGTTCAAGGTTTTTACCCGAAATAAAAGTGACCAATAATTCTAAACACGATAACAAAAGCGCATAGGCTTTTCTCAATAGTAAAATGTTTTTCATAAATTACAAAATTAATTAGGAGGTAAAAATATATATAAAATTTTCTGTGACGAGAAAAAGATATTAACTAATTGTTATACTATGGTTAATAAGCATTTAATCGATTTTATTCACACTTAATCGTTGAATTTATCGCCTGTGTTTAAAATAAATATCAGAATTTACATCTTAAAAAGAAGGCGAAACTAAAAACTGACCAAAACTACATCGTTTGCGTTAACATTTATAATCATTCCAAAAATAGATTAAGAAGTATTTTTTATAGAAGCTCCCAATACAATTCCGATAAATCGCAATCAAACCCATTTAATTTATTTTACGGGTAAAACGGTTTAAGTTTTAATTTAATCCAAAAGCATCACAGAAGCCGATCCAACAAAATTGGAGCTATTTTTTTATTTTAGGAAAGTATATTATTTTCCTTACTTTAGCTGAACTAAACAAATGTTATGGCAGCGTATATAATCCAAACAGAAGGACTGAATTTTCAATATTCCAAGAATAAAAAAGTATTAGACAATATTTCCATACATGTTCCCAAAGGTGCCATTTATGGTTTTTTAGGTCCTAATGGTGCTGGAAAATCTACCACAATGCGGCTGCTTACCGGAATTATTCCAGAACAGGGTAACGCTATCAAACTCTTTGGAAATCCGTTACAGGAGCAACTCCCAATAGTCTTTACCAAAATAGGTTCTTTAGTAGAGTCGCCGGCACTTTACCTCCACTTGAGCGGCATTGACAATTTGAAATACATTGCCAAACTCCGCAACATTCCCGAATCAAAAATCCATGAAACACTCGCATTAGTTGATTTGTCCCGAGATGGCAAACGCAAAGCCAAACAATATTCCCTGGGGATGAAACAACGCCTGGCCATAGCCATGGCCTTATTGAGTGATCCGGAATTATTGCTGTTGGACGAACCCGTTAACGGCTTAGATCCGAACGGAATTATAGATATTCGAAAACTGCTCATCAAACTCAATAAGGAAAAAGGCGTGACTATTTTTGTCTCAAGCCATTTGCTTAGCGAAATTGAAAAAATGTGTACCCATGTAGGCATTATTAGCAAAGGAAAATTGCGCTTTGAAGGCACCATGCAGGAATTGTCAAAAGCTGCGGGGCTATGCAAAATTCAGCTAACTTTGGATGACGCTTCAAAATGGCAGCAGGAATTGGAAAGTAAATATGAAAATGTCAATATGGTAGCGCAAAACCAACTCACTTTAGACATAGGAAAGAAAGAAGACATTCCTGATTTTATCAAAAGCCTTATTGCGAATAATGCAGCTGTTTACGAAATAAAAATCCTCGACGGACTGGAAGAATGGTTCATGACAATAACTAATGAAAATCATACCTATGAAAAATAACATAGCCTATTTTATCACCGCGCTAAAAGCCGAAAACATCAAAAAAAGAGGTACCGGTTTTTATTGGACCAGTGCTATACTGGGAACCATTTCTCCTATCTTGTTTTTTATTGTTTTAATAGTGATGAGTACCGATGAGATTAAAACAGAAATTCCAGCCAACTATTTTCAAACCTTTATCAATCAAACGGTCAATCCTTTTGCCTTTTTCTTTTTTCCGTTGCTGATTATCATTACTGTGAGCCGCATTACCCAGTTGGATCATAAAAATGGGGGTTGGCAATTAATGGAAACCCAACCCACCTACAAATTTTCCATTTATTTCTCCAAATTCTGTACTGTATTGATAGCCAATCTGATTTCAATTGTTTCTTTCATAGTCCTTTCATTGTTTTTGGCTTGGGTACTGTCTTTTATAATCACCGTGCCTAAAACGGCCATCATGACGCTGCCTTGGGGATTTATTTTTCATCTGATGCTTCGCTTATTCCTAGCTTCTTTGTTGATAACCGCACTGCAGTATACCATTTCAGTTTTAATTCCGAGTTTTATCTGGACGATTATCATTGGCTTTTTCGGATTACTGCTCACCGTTTTCTTAGATCCTTTTAATTTGACGCCGGTTTGGTATCCTTATAAAATTCTGTCAAAAGTAGCCGCGAGTCCTGACGGTAGCGATGTGGGGCATTGGTTTACTTTTACCGAATATGTTGGCATCACACTGAGCATTATCTTATTGTATATCGGTTTCAATTGGTACCGAAATAAAACCCTGAAGCTGACTTTCAATACCACTTCAAAGGTGGTAAGCGTGTTGGCCGTAGTGGTTATTTTTGGTGGATTGACCTACTGGTTGCTGCGTCCGAATCAAATGCCCGATTATGATAAAACTGTTTTTTGCGGAAAGATTGATAGTAAGGATAAGTTCCAAACACTTTATATTAAAGACAATACTGTTCAGGACACTATAGCCATAATCCCTATCAAAGACAATGAATTTCATTTTTCTTTTAACAAAAATGTAATTCCTGATAACTATACTTTTGTAATTGATGGAAAATATGGGGGAAATTTCTTTTTTGGCGAACATGACAGCATTTATTTAGACGGTCAAATCTTTAACCAAAAATCTAAATTTAAAATAAAAGGTACTCGCTTGGCAGAGAATCAAATAAATACTGCATCCAAAAACGAATGGAGCACAGTTTCCTTTTATTTAGACGAAAATGAAAATCTGGATAAACCTGATATAATTATCAATGCCTTGTACAAAGAATGGAAAGAAGCCATGGAAGCTTCAGTCAAGTTTAAAACGGTGGACAATTATATTCCTAAAAATGATTTTACGGAGCGCAATCGCAAATTGATTACCACCAAATACCTAAATATGTGGAATGACTTAGTAAAAAAACGAGCTGCTTTGTATCCGAATCAAAAAACGAAAGGGGGAATTCAAATTACTGAAATTCAAAAAAACTTATCGCTTACTGATGAAAGTTTGTTAAGTAGTAAGGAATATTTTGCTTTTCTGACCAGCGAATTAATCGCCAAAAACCATGACGATATTGACGACGACACCAAATCTATTTTAGCGATATCCCAAATGAAAAATGGTTCGTTTAAAGATAAAATGTTGTATTGGCAAATCAGTAAAACTATTGAAGAAGCTTCTACTGCTAGAGAACGAAACGACTTTGTTGCCAAATACATAACGCAATTCAGCAACCCAAATTACCAACGAAAAATAACTTACGTTAATAAGTTAGCTGAAAGTTTGGGCAAAGGCAATCCAGCTCCTGCATTTGAAGCTGTTTCCATTGCGGGTAAACCTGCTACATTGGCAAACTTAAAAGGCAAGTTTCTTGTGCTTGATGTTTGGGCCACATGGTGTGGTCCTTGCAAACAAGAATCCCCGTATTTTGAAAAAATTGCCCTCAAATACAAAAAACAAAAAGTCAAGTTTGCGGCGGTTAGCACCGATGAGAACATTCAAAAATGGTATATCGCTGCCAAAACCAAATCAAAATCGGTACTACAGTTACATGCGATTGATTTGGCTGGCTTTAGCAAAGACTACGATGTGGTTTCCATCCCAAGGTTTATACTGATTGACCCTAACGGGAATTTTGTAAATGCCAAGATGCCAAGTCCAAGTGACCCTGCTTTTGAAATGGTCTTGCGAAAAG
>JAYTGH010000403.1:0-12338 GCA_043733645.1 Flavobacterium sp.
TAACGTTGACGAACCTTTATTAAACGCTGCCATCAACCAGATAATAGCCAGCGGAAAAATGGCACCACAAGTTCCTAGTGTTATTGAACGTGATTTTACGGATGCAAAAGCGATAGATCCTTTGCGAAGCGAGATGTATTTAGATACCAAATAGGTTTGTCTAAATAGTTTGTTCGGGTTTTGGTCGGGTTTTGTTCGGCAAATTGCCCTTTAGGGTAGTACAACCCCGAACAAAACCCGAATAAAACCCCTATCAAACCAATATAAAAAAAGCACTCTTTCGAGTGCTTTTCTTTCTAATTTATTGCTAGTAGTTTAATATTTCCAGTTGTGTGAAGTCCCTCTTGGTGCTTTTCCTGTGCCGTTTGTAGCACCGTTTGTTCCTGTTCTATCAGAAGCCGTTCCATGGTTAGCATATTGTGATGCACATGAAAATAAGGCTAAAGCCATGAAGGTCAATAAACCTGTTCTAATGTTGAGTAAAGTTTTCATAATGAAATATTTAAGGTACTATAAATGTACTTCCTTCTATTCTCATAATCCTTATAAACTTATACGTTTATGTTATACAATTCCGACCAAAAAAAGCTCTCTTTCGAGAATTTTTTTACTCTTTTTCTCACTTTAACAAATTGCTAACATTTTTAATGTAAGAAATTATATAGTTTTAGGTCAATCAATAACATGGCCATGTTAAGATTATTTTAAAGAAATAATGTTTAACAAAAAAACTAATTAAGATGAGTACATCCAACAGAATCAGTGAGGTGATTCCAGCAACGGTTATTGATGAAGTAACCCAAAAGTTAAATGATTGTAGAAGAGCTTTGGCTCCTTACTTACTAGGACTAAGCGAAAAAGAGCGCCACGACCTGTTTAAAATGGGCGACAAAACGGTAGCCACCGTGCAAAAAGTAAAATCCTATATTGATACCAACCCCGAGTTTGTACCTAGCTATATGCAGGTCGCTGAATTTGGGAAAGACGAAGCCGTTGCCAGTGTGCTGACTCCATTGCATAACCTAGCCCTGCAACTCGCTACCGATATTGACGATACCCGTTTGTTAGCCGGAAGCGAAGCTATTTCGGAAGCTATGTTTTATTATGGTTCGGTGAGAGAAGCCGCTAATAAAGGTGTGGTACAAGCCAAACCAATTTATGATGACTTAAGCCAACGCTTTGCCAAGCGAAGCAAGAAAAAAGAAGTATAACTAAAAAGACTAAATCCCTTTTGGAACACTCTAAAAGGGATTTTTTTTAGGCTTTTAGTTTAACATTTGATACTAATAACCTATTATTTGACTCTTTTAGTGTCAACTATGATACTAATAACGGCTTATTTGATACTTAATACTAATGATTTGACACTATTTACGGCAACGAAGACGCTTTTTGCTGCTTGGAAGACGCTATTACTGATTAATTGAACTCATGCAGTCTCAGCGTTGACACTATTATCGACTTATAAGACGCTTGGAGCGTTATGGAAGACGTTATTAGTAATTAAGGAGATGCTTTTTAGATGTGGGAAGATGTTATTAGTATAAATAGAGAGGAAAAGTTTTATATATTTGAACAAGTAAAGGGAATGATAAATATCAAACTTTTAAGAAAAATTTTTACAAATTTATGAATGTAGCTGATCATTATAAAAAATTGGGACAGGATGCCTTTGAAATTATCGAAAAATCAATGGCTAATGATGATTTGGATTTACTATCCTCTAACCATGCATTCCTTCACGACTTTGCAATTTGGTTAGATGTATTAAAAGAAAGGCCAGAAAGTAATATTTTAAAAAATTCAATTAAGGAATACCAACTTGCATTGTTAAGCAATAATCAAGGTATGTATCAACAAGCTTTTATGGGCTTAAGATTTTTTCTTGAGAGAACATTTGTTGCAATTATGTTTTCAGCCAACGAAATTGAATTAAATTTATGGAAAATAGGAGAAAGGGACACTTATTGGAATGAAGTTGCATCAATGGATAAGGATAGTAAACAGATTCAAGGAATCTTTTCATCGAAATTTTGTAAAGCTTTTTTTCCTGAATTGAAAAATGAACTTTCCCACTTCTTCGCTATAACAATTAAAGTGTATCGTGAATGTTCTGAATATGTACATGGTAATAATAATGTCATAGATAAAATTCCTGAAAAACTTGAATATTCAGAAGAATTATTCTACGAATGGAATATAAAAGCAGATATAATTAAAAGAATAATTCTATTTGTATTTTGTTTAAGATATTTAAAACAATTAAAAGTAGAAGAAAGGAAAAAAATATCTGTAACTATTTCAGATGAATTCAAATCGATACCTCAGATAATAGAAAAACTTAAAATTGAAGAATAATGTCAGAATTATTATTTAGAACCGAAGATATTCCAAATGAAGATATTCTTGATTTGTTTGTTGAAACAACTCAGGATAGAGATGTTATTGAAAAACTCAAATCTATATCCCCAATTATTTTGGTTGGAAGTCGGGGAGTAGGAAAATCGTTTTTAATGAAAGTAGCAGAAGAAGAGTTGAATAAAAAATTTACTGTCGACAAGATTTTACCAGTCTATCTAACTTTTAACAAAAGTTCCTTAATTCATTCAAGTGATAAAAGTCAATTCTTCAATTGGATGTTATCATTGACATGTACTAAAGTAATAAGACAATTAAGAAGAAAGGGATTATTAGCTAATTTGCCACATTCAATTAATGTATTAAGTGGCGGAGAATATTCAGAAGATAATTTAAAAATTGAAGAGGTAGCTATGTTATATGAAGAGTCATGGCGAAACCCTTTAAACCAAATTTCAACATCTTCTATACCTACTGTCGATGATTTCAAAGATGCTATTCAAGAAATATGTGAAGACTTAGGAATAAAACGAATTAACTTACTTATTGATGAAGCTGCACATATTTTCAGGCCTGAACAACAACGACAATTTTTTACATTATTTAGAGACTTACGATCTCCATATATTTCTTGTAATGCTGCAGTATATCCTGGCGTAACTTCATATGGCGATGTATTTCAGTATACACAGGATGCAACATTTATAAATATAAATAGAGATGTTTTTTCTGATTCTTATATTGACCGAATGAGAGAAATTGTTGAAAAACAAACTGACTCAGATAGCAATTTATTAAATGAAATATCCCGAAATAGAAATAACTTTGAGATACTAGCTTATGCAGCATCAGGTAATCCAAGGTTTTTACTAAAAACAATTTCAAGAACTCCAAAAGTAAACTCCGCCCAATTAAACGAAACTATCAGAGAATTTTATAAAGTTGAATTGCTTGCTGAACATTCAAACTTAAGTGAAAAGTATCCTGGACAGACAGGTCTAATTGATTGGGGCAGGCAATTTATCGAAAATGTAATTCTACCTGAAATTCAAAAAAAGAACAATAGCTACCTACAAGGCGATAAACAAACATCATGTTTTATTTGGGTTCATAAAGATGTCCCTCAAACAGTAAAAGAATCTATTCGACTATTAGAATATACCGGAATTATCCAAGAACATGGTAAGGGAATTAAAGCTACTAGTGCAGAAGTCGGTACTAGATATTTAATTAACTTAGGATGTATTTTTTCACAAGAATCAACACCATCATCTACCTCACTGCCTATAGCAAGAAATATTACCTCAAAAAGAATGACAGAGTTTGGTATGAATAATCCATATTTTAAGGATTTAGTCGACAAAATTCCAGATTTTAAGGAAAATGACATGACTGAAATACTATCTAAAGAGCTAGCAAAATCAATTGATGTTTTGGACCTAAGTAATTGGATTAAAGAAACTTTAAGAAGTATTAATATAACAACAGTCAAAGATATCTTGATTACAACAGAAACAAATTTAAAAACGGCTTATTATGTTGGTGACAAAAGAGCAAGACTTGTAAAAAGTGCTGCGATAACTTCAGTTTATGAATATTTAAACGGATAGAAAATCTGCCCCGCTCCCGCACGAATTCTTTCGTTTGTAAACTTTACTTAAATCAAAAAAGGCTAACCTCTCGGTTAGCCTTTTCATCACTAATTATAACACAATGTTCAATCCTATTTTAAAGTTTCGACCTCTTGTGGAATACCCTACATTCTCAACAAATTCCTCATTAAAAATATTAGTCGCTGCACCAAAAATGGTCAGTCTGCTTTTTATTAATTCATATTTTATCAAAGCATTTACTAATTGGTAGGAGCCTAATTTAGTGGTTACTACACCAAAAGTATTCCCATCAAAAAACGCATCCTTACGAGCATCAAAATACTGATAGTTAACGCTGAAAAGTGTTCTGTTCGTTGGTTGAAAATCTAAACCGGCATTTACTTTGTGTTTCGGAATTAATCGGTCTAATGATTCGTCAACCTGTGTAAAGGTGTAATTTCCGTTCAGTTGCAATTTTGAAGTTACGGCAATATTCAATGACGTTTCAACCCCTTTGGCTTTGGTTTCGCCATTTACATTCACATAATTGGCAGCAAACGTAGTTGGGTTGAAATAAAAATCGATAGCATTGGTTTGGTTACGGAAGAACCCAACAGCATTTAACCTTACTTTTTTGTTTACCAATTCGGTTTCAAAACCGGCTTCAACGGTTGCATTTTTTTCAGGTGTTAAGTTGGCATTGCCATATTCTGAATACAACTGGTACAAACTTGGCGTGACATAGGCTGTGCTGTACGAAGCCAAAACTTTCAAAGGAAACGAAGTCTTGAAATTGTATGACGGATTAATATTATAAACAAAATTATTGCCATAAGCGCTATGGTTGTTCAATCGTGCTCCGGCGTTAATGTTCAAACCAAAGTTAGAATTATACACTGCAGTCGTATAACCATCAATGATGTTGAACTTGGTGTTTTGGTTTTCAATAGTGCTGAAAGGCGTTTGGCTTTTCATATCGTTAAACTGATAATTGGCACCCAAAATCAGAAACAATTGCTTGCTGAAATTGTATTTATTAAAACCATCCACAACAACACTTCTTGATTCATACAACGAATAATCAATCGTATTTGAAAAGGTATTTAACTCGTTATAATCACGTGTGATTTTGGTAAAACCAGAGTTTAGTACAAATTCGCCTTTATTGTATTTGTATTTGGGAGAAACTCCAAAACGGATTTGTTCCGAAGTCGTAACATTGGCGGCCGTATCATTGAAACCCGTATTATCAAACGTAAAATCGTAGTTGTTTTTGATTTTATCGTAATTCCCAAAGAAATCCAAAGTCAATTTTTGTGTCGCTTTAAAACCTAATTTTGTCAAAAGGTTTTGTCTTGAAAAACTGTCCGGCTCATAATTATCTCCAGCAATTTGGGACATTCCTTTGGTTTCAGTGCTGTTGAATCCGGCAAAATAATTTACCTTTTTGAAGTTTCCGTTTACCGAAAGCCCCTGATTAAAATCCTGTCCGTTGTATTTGTGATTATCGGCTGTGTTATTGGAACCAATATTCACATAAGCATTGCCCTGAATTTCTTTTTTAGCCGATTTCTTCAACGTAATAGTAATCACTCCGGTTGCTGCGCCAGTACCGTATAATGTGCTTGCTGCTCCTTTCATAATCTCAATTTTCTCAACCTGCTCTACAGGCAATAATCGCAAATCGTATTCAAAACTAATTCCGGATGCATCGGTTACCGGAATACCATCAATCAAAATCAACACCTGACGATTTTTGCCGCCACGAATGTAGTAACCTAGGTTTTTCCCGTTAGCCGATTGGTTTCCGTTGATTTCAACTCCGGCCACTTGACTCAAAACTGTTGCCAGACTTTGTCCAGACTTTTTGTTTAAATCTTTAGCTGTAATTACTTCGATAACTTTTCCTGATTTTTCTTTGCTTTGAGCAAATTTGGTATCTGAGATTACCACTTCTTTTAATGGATTCACTTTGGTAGAATCCTGTTCTTGCGCATAGGCACACGTGTTTAGCAAAGCTAAAATAGCCACCGCTCTTACTGTTTTTTTCATTTTTAATTAAACTTCAGCAATACCATTAAAATCTCTGTGAAACTCTGCGGTACTCTGTAGACTCTGTGAAATAATAATTACGCAGAGATGCGCAAAGAAAGCGCGGAGATACACAGAGAGTTAACACGTCATCTTTAACTACATTGCAATTACTAATGTGGGAGAAAAGCATAGAATTTACCCATACCCAAACCTTTTGTCCCGAAAGTTTGTTACTCTGATGAATTAGGCAGGTCTCCTGGCTTGCGTCTTGTTGTTGACCTTCCCATTTTGAAGTACGATTTACGAAATACGATTTACAAAGTAGTAAATCAAAAAACGAAAATCAACTGTTAAACAGTGGTTTTGTAGATAACAACAAGCTTGATAGCTTACAGTTGCGGGAACAGCTTTAGACTAGAATATTAGATCTTTAGATTTTTAGATCATTAGATTTTCATTCTTCACTAAATTCCCTTTTAATGCGATTTTGAAAAACAGAAATCGCAACCTTAATTCGGGTGCAAATATAGCATAGAAAATTGATTTAAATGAAAATATTTTCTTAGTTTTACATAACTTCAAAATTACTGATTATGAAAAAGTTACTACTTCTTTTACTGATTTCGAATTATGCGTTTTCACAGGCAAGCGTAGAAATCAGATTAGTTAACTATAATGTTGGAAGTCCAATTTACGTATGGGACGAATTCTATAATCATAGTTTGAACACCTCAAATGATGCTGGTTTAAATGCTATTTTTAATACATATGGCATAACAGGTTATGTAAATAATGACGTTCATCCGTACGAACCTTATATGTTTAGAATTAAAAATATCCAAGGCAATGTTTCGCAACAATTTATAGATGCATTAGCTGGGTATTCATCGGTAGTAGAATCAGCGCGTATTACCAATGGGATGGAATTCTCCGATGCATTAAGATTACAATTGGTTGATTTGAATATTGGTTCCCCAGTTGGAACTTCTGGTAATATTATTGTAACTAATGATCCTGGCTTAAATACCATTTTTCAAAATTTTAGTGTTTTTTATTATGTTCAGAGCTATCCTTCATCAACAGTGAACAGTATTTTAAGATACTACATAGCGGTTTGTGATTGTGATAAAAATCTATTGAATATCGCTTTATCAAATTACACATCAGTTGTTGCAACAACAGAAGCATATAACGGAGGTGTAGTACTTTCAAATCCACTATTCCTAAAACCTAGAGCAATTATATCGCCTAATCCGTTTTCAGATAATTTCAATATCGAATCGGAGCAAACAATTACCAATTATTCTATAACTGATATTATGGGAAAAACTATAGTTTCTACTTCATCAAAATCGGAATTAGACAATCAGTCTTCGCAATTAAGTGCCGGAATATATATTCTAAATCTCAACTTTGACAATGGACAAACTGCCAACTATAAATTGATAAAAAAATAAATATTTATTTTTTATGGGTTTAGCTATACCTTTGCGACACTTGCAAAAAAGCTATATGAAATCTATTATATCAAAAATTATAGTGTCGTTCATCCTACTCTCTTTTATGGGTTGCAGAAATGAAGCAAAGTCGGAAACAGCAATCTCTTCCGCAAATACCATTCGCTATGCTAAAGGATTTTCAATTGAAAACTACTTTGGTTATTCAGTAGTAACGGTTAAAAATCCTTGGCCAAAAGCAACCAAAACGTATACTTACATACTTAAAGAAGAAAATGGAATTGTTCCCGATAGCCTCAAACAAAACTTAATCATTCCTGTTCCGATTAAAACCATAGTCGTAACCTCAACCACGCATATACCATCGCTCGAAATGCTTGATGAAGTCAATACATTAGTTGGTTTTCCGCATTGCGATTATATTTCTTCCGAAAAAGTAAGAGCGAGAATTGATGGCGGCAGCATAAAAGAATTGGGTAACAACCATGATTTAAATACCGAAGTTATTCTGGATTTACAACCGAATGTGATTATTGGTTATGGCATCGATAACAAAAACCCAACCTTGGATAATTTGCAAAAAAGTGGCTTAAAAGTAATGCTCAACGGCGATTGGAACGAGGAAACTGCTTTAGGAAAAGCGGAATGGATTAAATTTTTCGGAGCTTTGTATGGCAAACAAAAACAAGCAGAAGAATTGTTTGGTAAAATCGAAAAAGACTATTTAAAAACGATAGAAATTGCAAAACTGGCTAAAACTACGCCAAGTATTTTAGCTGGCGATATGTTTGAAGACAGATGGTATTTGCCTAAAGGAACCAGCTGGGGAAGCTTGCTTCTGAAACAAGCCAATAGCAATTATTTATGGCAGGAAACCACTGGCACTGGAAGTTTGTCCTTATCGTTTGAAACGGTTTTTGAAAAGGCAAAAAGTGCTGATGTCTGGATAACTTCGGGACAATTTTCTTCACTTAAAGAAATGACAGATTCAAATCCGCATTATGCTAAATTTGATGCTTTCAGGAATAAAAATGTATATTCGTTTAGCGGGAAAAAAGGGAAAACAGGTGGTATTCTTTATTATGAATTAGCACCAAACCGTCCTGATATAGTATTGAAAGATTTGGTAAAAATACTGCATCCTGAATTGTTGCCGAGTTACCAACCATTTTTCTTTGAGAAATTGAAATAAACACACAGCTTTGTCATTCCCAGGCACGAGGAATCTCGAGATTCTTCCTTCGTCAGAATGACAAAATTATTAAACAAAATGTCTGTAAAACGAAATACATTACTATTCTCCGCCTTATCAATACTATTGCTATTGACCTTGCTAATGAACATTTCAATGGGACAAGTTGCCATTCCGATGAAAGAAGTTTTCAGAAGTTTGTTTGGCGGTCACGCATCTAAAGAAACCTGGGAATATATTATCGTTAATTTTCGTTTGCCGAAAGCTATAACAGCTATTCTTGTTGGTATCGGACTTTCGATTTCGGGCTTATTGATGCAGACGTTGTTCAGAAATCCGTTAGCCGGACCTTATGTTCTCGGGTTGAGTTCGGGTTCGAGTTTAGGTGTTGCTTTTGTTATTCTTGGTGCTGGCTTTTTGCCTGCTGTTTTTTCACAATTCTTGCTTTCTTCGTATGGAATTATTTTAGCTTCCTGCTTTGGAAGTTTACTAGTTTTGCTGATGATTTTAATCGTATCGCAACGCTTGCGCGATACGATGTCGATTTTGATTGTTGGTTTGATGTTTAGCAGTTTTACGAGTGCTATTGTGAGTGTGTTTACCTATTTCAGTTCGGCTGAACAATTGCAGAAATATACGTTTTGGTCTATGGGAAGCATTGGCAATTTATCATGGCAGAACATTTCAATTTTAGCTATTTGCACTTTAGTTGGATTGCTATTTAGTTTGCTTTCTTTAAAACCTTTGGACGCTTTGCTGCTTGGAGAAAACTATGCTAAAAGCATGGGATTGAATATAAAAAAAGCGCGTTATAGTATCATATTTGCTACTAGTATTTTGGCGGGAAGTATCACAGCTTTTGCCGGGCCAATTGCGTTTATTGGATTAGCAGTTCCGCATTTGGGAAAACTATTATTTCAAACGAGCAATCATAAAATTTTGTTTTTTGCCACGCTGCTTATTGGTTCTATTATAATGTTATTTTGCGATACGATTTCACAAATGCCTGGTTTTGATTTTACGCTGCCAATAAATGCCATAACATCCATTATTGGAGCACCAATAGTGATTTGGTTAATTGTCAGAAAGAAAAGTATTTAGTGATTTTTAACCACATAGAAACATGGTTAAAGATTTCCATCAAACTAAACAAATTAATTTTTTGCCACAAATTACACTAATTAGCACAAATTAATCTGTGGAAATTTGTGTAATTTGTGGCTAAACTATTTTACAAACCAAAGTAAAACGGATAAAAAAACACATAGTTTTAAACTATATTTGAAACCAATAAATGACTTCAAATAAAATCATACTTTCCACTTCAAATTTATCCATTGGATACCAATCCAAAAATGGTAATCACATTATTGCTGAAAATCTCAACCTGACTTTCGAAGAAGGAAAATTAATTTCTTTAGTTGGTGGAAATGGTATAGGAAAATCGACTTTATTGCGAACAGTAACGAGAATTCAAAAACCGTTGGCCGGAACTGTTACGCTAAACAAAAAAGACATTCATCATTACGAATCGTTAACATTAGCACAAAATCTTAGTTTGGTGTTAACCGAAAAATTACCCCCAAGTAATTTGACTGTTTTTGAATTAATAGCTCTAGGAAGACAACCTTATACCAATTGGCTTGGCAAACTTTCAGCAGAAGATTTAGAACAAATAAATCAGGCGATTGCGCTCACACATATTGAACATTTACTTGATAAAAAGCATCATGAAATTAGTGATGGCCAATTGCAGATTGTTTTAATTGCAAGGGCTTTGGCACAGGACACGTCACTTATAATTCTGGACGAACCAACCACGCATTTGGATTTGTTTCATAAAGTTTCGGTTTTTAAACTGTTGAAAAAACTATCGCAGGAAACCAATAAATGCATTTTGTTTTCTACTCACGATATCGATTTGGCGATACAACTTTCGGATGAAATGATTGTAATGACTGAAAGTTCAGTGCAGCAAGATGATCCTTGCAATTTGATTACGAAAGGAGTTTTTAATTCGCTTTTTAAAGATTCGTCCATTACTTTTGATGGCGAAAAAGGGAAGTTTGTTATTTCTTAATTTTTAACCACAAAAGGCATAAAGGTTTCGCAAACGCACAAAGAAGAAAACTACTTCAAACTAATCTGTCTTTTCGCTTCGCCAATCACAAACGCTACTGAATTCGCAATATTGTAACTTCTAATTAAATTCGACATTGGAATTGTTAAATGATTATCGAATTGTACCAGAACTTCATTAGATAAACCTACACTTTCTTTGCCAAAAACCAACCAATCGCCATCCATAAACTCCGCTTCGTAAATAGATTTTAAAGCATGTGAACTCATCAGGAAAACTCTGGATTTGTCTTGAATTTGGGCTATCCATTCGGCTACATTTTGATATTCGGTAACGTCTAAATGCACCCAATAATCCAAGCCGGAACGCTTTAGGTTTTTGTCATTGATTACAAATCCAAACGGGTGAATTAAATGCAATCGACTTTCAGTTCCAACAGACAATCGTCCGATGTTTCCGGTGTTGTTTGGGATTTCGGGTTCAACGAGGACTATATTTAACATATTATCTTTTTTTGTCATTCCGACGAAGGAGGACAATATTACTAACAAAAACTTTCTACCTCCAAAACTTCTCCTGCTTTTAGGTTTTGCAAATGTAGGTGCCCTACTCGGATTCTGACCAATCGCAAAGTTGGAAATCCAACTGCAGCTGTCATCTTTCGCACTTGACGGAATTTGCCTTCGGTCAACGTTATCGATACCCAACTCGTTGGGCCATGGCGTTCATCACGAATTCTTCTGCCTTCGCCAATGCTTGTTGGAAGTTGGTTTATGATTTTGGCTTCACATTCTTTAGTTGTGTATCTGATTCCTTTGAAACCAATTTCGACACCGTTTTTAATTTGAGTAATCGCTTCTTCATTTATGATTCCGTCAACCTGAGCGTAGTATTCTTTTTCGACGGCTTTGCTTCGCACCTTTTCGCTCATCATTCCGTCAGTGGTTAGCAAAAGTAAACCTTCGGAATCTTCGTCCAATCGACCGATTGCCATAGTTCCTTCGGGGAAATTATACAATTCACCCAGCAACTTTTTAGGTCGCTTTTTTTCATAAATGAACTGACTTAAATAGCCGTGAGGTTTGTGAATTAGGAAATGATGATGCATACTTTTGATTTGCAACAAAAATACATTTTTGAAATAGTCAATTTCAATTTAATGCTTATTTTTACAAAAAACATATTCTTATAATGTCAGCTTCTTTATATATCATCTTTGCCTTTGTCATCGCTTTATTCATCGGAATTTTTATCGGAAAAACTCTTTTAGCTGCTAATTCTAACTCAGACAAAGCGTCATTGGAAGAAAAAATAAACGGTTTGTTGCAGCAAATTGAACAGTTCAAATCGCAATTAAATCAAACTGTTCAGGAACGAGAAAAAATTCGAGCTGAAAAAGAATCATTGGCAATTCAATTATCAAAAAAAGAAACTGATTTTGAAAATCTGTGGGAACGCAACAAAGAACAAAAGGAAGAAGTAGAAAAACTGCAGGAGAAATTTACCAAAGAATTCGAAAATCTGGCAAACAAAATTCTGGAGGAAAAGACCAATAAATTTACCGAACAAAACAAGGAAAACCTCAAAAACATATTGACGCCATTGCAGGATAAAATTCAGCTTTT
>JAYTGH010000404.1:0-4734 GCA_043733645.1 Flavobacterium sp.
ATAAAACAATACGTTTTGATAGGCATTGTATTCTAAAATATTTTTGGCTTTGTTATTTTTGAAATGCAATTTGTAGCATAAGGCAAAATTTCTTTTGTCCTGCTCGTATTTTTTAAGCTCTTGATAATACGAAATAAGATTACTTTCTTTAGTAGTAAGGTTTTGTCCTATTTCAGGTAGGGATAAAGTGCTTTGATAATCATAATCATTTAAAACTAAACTACCGTTTCGTAAACAGTCAATTGTTTTTTGATTCAATTTTATAAAACTGTCTCTCAATACAGTATTGCCCTCAAATCCTTTATTGGTAGTTCTTAGTAGTGTATTAATATTTTCCAATTTTTCGATAATTCTGACAGCCGTAACTTTAGTTCTTGAATACTTTTGTGATTCAACTATAGAAACAGAATAATCCATAAGAGACTTTTTAACGAATAATTCGTTTTTAGCAAAATCATCCATATAAGCTTCGATGGTTCTGTAATTTTGGGAATGTATTGTAGGAACTAAGCCAAGTAATAAAAAAAAGCTAACCATCATTTTTAGGTTGCTTTTGGTGCTGTTTTTAGTAGTAGAATTTTTCATGAGGCAATGCTTTATTTATTTATGTAAAATTAGCACCAACATGAAAGCTAACTGTTATACGATATCTTTATAAACTTGTATAATTATCATTATGGCGTGCAGTTCAACGATTCTTGGAAACTAAAACGATTGCGTTTATAAGTTCTGCAAATAATTGCACGGCTATTTTTTAAAATCCTTAAATTTGTGAACCAATTAAAAATCTTAAACTAAATTAAAATGAGCATAATCATTAAAGTTCACTCAAGACAAATTCTTGACTCAAGAGGGAATCCAACAATTGAAGTAGATGTAGTAACCGAAAACGGCGTTTTAGGACGTGCTGCAGTTCCGTCCGGGGCTTCTACAGGTGAACACGAAGCAGTTGAATTACGCGATGGAGGAAAAGCCTACATGGGAAAAGGAGTTTCAAAAGCGGTACATAATGTAAATGCTATCATTGCTCCCGAATTAATGGGCGTTTCTGTTTTTGAACAAAATCACATAGACCAATTGATGATAGAACTGGATGCAACGCCAAACAAATCAAATCTTGGGGCAAATGCTATTTTAGGGGTTTCTTTGGCTGTAGCCAAAGCTGCCGCAAACGAATTAGGTTTACCATTGTACAGATATGTTGGTGGCGTTTCTGCAAATACATTACCGGTTCCAATGATGAATATTATTAATGGTGGTTCACATTCCGATGCGCCGATTGCTTTTCAGGAATTTATGATTATGCCTGTAAAAGCGAAAAATTTCACTCATGCCATGCAAATGGGAACGGAGATATTTCACAACCTGAAAAAAGTATTGCACGACAGAAACCTATCAACTGCAGTTGGAGATGAAGGTGGATTTGCTCCAAACTTAGCGGGTGGAACCGAAGATGCTTTGGATACAATCAAAAAAGCAGTAGAAAACGCAGGTTATAAATTTGGTGACGAAGTCATGATAGCTTTAGATTGTGCAGCGTCTGAGTTCTATGTTGATGGAAAATACGATTACACCAAATTTGAAGGCGCAACCGGAAAAATAAGAACCTCAAAAGAACAAGCGGAATATTTAGCGTCATTAGCGTCAAATTATCCAATCATTTCTATCGAAGATGGAATGTACGAAGATGATTGGGAAGGCTGGAAATACTTAACCGAATTGGTTGGAAACAAAACACAATTAGTAGGAGACGATTTATTTGTAACCAATGTAGCCCGTTTGTCTCGTGGAATTAAGGAAGGAATAGCCAATTCAATCTTGGTAAAAGTAAATCAAATCGGAACCTTAACAGAGACGATTGCAGCGGTAAACATGGCGCACAATGCCGGTTATACTTCGGTAATGTCACACCGCTCAGGAGAAACAGAAGACAATACGATTGCTGATTTAGCCGTAGCATTAAACTGTGGTCAAATAAAAACAGGTTCGGCTTCGCGTTCAGATCGTATGGCAAAATACAATCAGCTATTGAGAATAGAAGAGGAGTTAGGCGATACGGCTTACTTTCCCGGAGTAAGAGCTTTTAAGCAGAAGTAATCAACTTTATAGTTATAAAAAAAGCATCTCAATCGAGATGCTTTTTTAATTTGTTTTTATCCAATTTGGGTTTTTATTTTCAATCGAGAATGTTACTTTTGCACATATAACACTAATCCGAACCGATTTATAAAAAAATATCAACTTTGTCACCGTTGATAATCCTTTTAAGTAATCATTGTAATTTATGAAAAAAGTATTTTTTTTATTTGTTTTATTGTATTCTTCTTTAAATTCAATTGCTCAATCTTCTAAAATTGATTCTCAATATGAGATTACAGTCTATCTTAAAAACTATAAAGATACCGTAGCCTATCTCAACTATTATGAATTTGGAAATAAAATAACAGCTGCCACTTGTCATGGTGTTAAAAATGACAAAATTATTTTCAAAGGAAAAGGGAAATTAAAAAAAGGAATCTATTCATTAAATGGAAAAGACAAAAAAAGTTATTTGGATTTTTTTATTGATGAATCCACTCAAAAATTGGAGTTAAAAAGCGACGATACTGAAAATTATTTAAGAGGTGCCGTAGCGCTTAATTCAAAATTAGAAAATGATTTTTTTAATTATATAAAATACTCCATCAAAAAAGGCACTGAACTTAAAGATATCAGTGCTTCAGCAAAAGGGTTGTCAAAAAAAGATTCTATTGCTTTAGTAGCTCCAAAGTTTAAATCTATCTTAAATGATATTTATAACTATGATGATAACTTTATTACCCAAAATAGAGGAACTTATATTGCCGATGTAATTAATCTAAAAATTGAAAGATCATTGCAAGAAGTGCCCAATGCTTCTAATGGAAGACCCGATAGTCTTTTAGTTAATAAATATTTTAGAAAACACTTTTGGGACAAGGTAAACTTTACTGATGAAGCCATTTGTAGAAACGGATTTTTTAGTGCTAAGGTGAATCGTTATTTGGATAATATTATACCAACCGACGTGGATTCGGTTACTGTTGAAATTGATAAATTAATTAATAAAACAAAAGTAAATCCGGCTTTGACTAAACTTTTATTAGATCATTTGGTCAATAAATATGAACTAGCAGCTATGGGTTTTGATAAAGTAGTAATCCACCTTGTTGATACTTATTTTATAACCGGAAAAGCAAAAGCATTTTATAAAGATCAAAGTGAAATAGACAGAATTATTCGTCGAGCCGAGAAAATAAGACCTTTGCAAGTAGGTAAAGTAGCTCCCGATTTAGCCATGATTAGAGCATCAGACAGAGATAAAATTGCAAAAATGGGTTTTGAAAATGTAAAAACAAGTGATGAGCTTTCTAAGTTGTTTTTTAGTAAAGAAAAGGAAGTAAGTGATTTGTATTTAAAAATGAGTTCAGTGAAGGCAAAATACTTAATTGTTGCTTTTTGGGATGTTGATTGTAGTCATTGTAAAATTGAAATCCCTAAACTTTTAAATCTATATCACGAATTTCAAAAAGAAAATATAGACGTTAAAGTTTTTTCGGTTTATGTATATCATGAAGTAGATAAATACATTAAATATATTGATGAAAATAAATTAGATTGGATAAATGTTTACGATGGTGTGTATTATAATAATGTAGTCGATAAATATGAAGTTCGAACTACTCCGATAATTTACATTCTTGATGAGAATAAAGTGATTAAAACTAAAAAAATACCAGTTGATAAAATCAAATCAACTATTAAAAGTTGGGGGAATAAATAGAGCGAATTAAATTGATGTAATCTCTTAGAATGTAAATCTAACGAAACGTTCTCCTTTTTACTTAATGCTGCCTAACGTTCAGCATTTAGTTTGCATTAGTAAATAAATAATTAATTTTCTGTTAAAGATAAAAATTATTGCGAAATGCAGGCGTGAACTTACCACAAAATTCGCAATTAGCTTCGCTCTGTTCGCCTTGCAGGCTCGGGTGCGAGAACGGCTGTTATAGGTGGTTTTTCATATCCATCATTCCATGTAGAATTCTAACAACTTCAATTTCTTTTAGGGAAACTATTTGATAGAAAATAATATGTTCACCAGTTTTAAACCCTAACACGTTTTTTTCCACGACATCATAAGATTTACCTTGGTTTGGTTTATTTACCAATTCTTGACACGAATCCATAAGTAATGAATAATAAATCACGGCTTGATTTTCAGACCAGGTTTTTACTGTATAATCCCAAATGTCATTTAAATCTTCAACTGCTTTGTTACTTAAATAAAACTTTGTCATTACTTTTTTCTAGCCTTAAGAGTGTCCAAATGCTTTTTAGGATCAAAGTTAACTGCGCGACCACTTTCGATTCCCTCACGTATTGCATTTCTTAAAACAATTATACGGCTTTCTTCTTCTTCCAAAAGTCTTAGCCCAGCGCGTACCACTTCACTTGCGTTGCTGAAACGTCCTTTCGAAACAGCTGATTCTATAAAATTCTCGAAATGATTACCCAATGATATTGATGTGTTTCTTCCCATGATTTGTTCATTTTTGGTAAAGTTACCAAATTTTGGTAATCAAGCAAATACTTTCTTTGAAATTTTGGAAAAATCACCTATAACGTTCCGCTTCTCGTCAGTTGCGAACTTCGGAACGAATTATTTTCCGTTAAAGATAAAAATTCTTGCGAAACGTGAACGTGAACTTACCA
>JAYTGH010000405.1:0-1572 GCA_043733645.1 Flavobacterium sp.
GAACAATTAATTTATCCTATCTTGAAAACGCTATGGATAGAGGGCTTTTTAGAGGAAATGTTGTTATGGAGCCATACAAGCTTCACAGTAGACGATACTTTGACAGGAATCCCCGATTACGTATTTGCACAACGCACACAATACGACAGCGAATCATTAGAAACGCCTATATTCGTAGCGGTGGAAGCTAAAAAAGATAATTTTGAAGAAGGTTGGGGACAATGTGCTGCTGAAATGGTTGCCGCACAACAAGCCAATCAAAATGCAGAATTAACAGTTTATGGGGTTGTTACGAACGGTAAATTATGGGAATTCGCTAAAATTAAATCGAATTTATTTACTAAAAATGAAGATTACATAGATATTGCAGATTTAGATAAACTCTATTCAGCCCTATATTTTATTTTAGAGGATTGTAAAAAACAACTGCAAGCTAATCTATTAACCCCTTCATTTATCCCTTCTGCCAAAGGCATTCATTCGGAAGGGATATAGGGGCTGTTAAAACCCACTGGGTTTCATGTACAACAGACAATTCTAATTGATTTCATGATAAAAATTCCTTACGGTATCAGTCATTTTCCGACTATGATAGAAGAAAATTATTTCTATCAAGATAGGACAATGTATATCCGTAAGTTGGAAGAAGAAGCAACCCCTTTTGTTTTCTTCTTGCGTCCACGCCGATTCGGAAAGAGTCTCTTTATTTCCACACTCCATCACTACTATGGACTTGAATTTAAAGACAGATTTGACACCCTATTTGGTAGTTTATACATCGGAAAAAATCCGACACCCATTGCTAATAGCTATTTGATTTTGTCATTTGAGTTTAGCCGAATTATGACAAATACGGCTGAAAATACTTTTGAAGGCTTTTTAAGTAATGTAAAAGAAGGTGTTGGTGCTTTTTTAAAAGAATATGAGCATTTTTTTGAGCCAAATCAAAGAACTTATATTTTAAGTCAGCAAAAACCCAATGAAGTCATCAAACAACTTTTTGATGCCATAAATCAAAATAAAGTACCTTACACTGTCTTTGTTTTAATTGATGAGTATGACCATTTTGCGAATGAATTGATTTCATTTAACTATGATTATTTCAAAGAAGCAGTAACTGAAAATGGTTTCGTTAGAAAATTTTATGAAACCATAAAAACAGCAACTGGGGTAGGTATTGTAAAAAAACTCTTCGTAACAGGCGTTTCTCCTGTTACTTTAGATAGCATGACCAGCGGATTTAATATTTCTTCTAATATTTCCTTGGATGTTAAGTTTCATCAGCTATTGGGTTTTGAAGAAGCAGAAGTAGAAGGATTACTGTACAGAATTGGGGTAGAAAAATCCGATTTATTCGTTGTTTTAGCCGATTTGAGGGTATGGTATGATGGTTATTTATTCAATGGAGATGCTAAAAAGCATATTTACAACCCCGATATGGTTTTATATTTTGCTCAATTCTACAAATTTCATCAATCATATCCGACCAATTTATTAGACCCCAATATTGCGTCCGATTATGGCAAAATACGCAACATCTTTCGCATCCAAAAAAGAGAAACGGACAATATA
>JAYTGH010000406.1:0-12308 GCA_043733645.1 Flavobacterium sp.
TTATTGTTTTTCAAAGGATTCACTCAACAAGAAGCTTCGGAAGAATTAGTAATTCCGCTGGGGACTGTTAAGACCCAAAATCGAATGTGTATGAACGACCTACGAAATTTTTTAAAAGTATAATGGAAAGTAAAGAGTATTTAGAATCAGGAATATTGGAACTCTATGTTTATGGTTTGTTAAGCGAATCAGAAAATGACGAAGTAACTGCTATGTCCAATAAAAATCCAGAAATTAAAGCGGAGATTCTCTCAATTGAAAAGGCAATTATAAATTTGTCTAGTAGCTTCTCTCCTTTTATCTCTCATAGCCAGTTTGAAAAAATAAAAGCACAACTTGAACTTAAACATAGTAGTAAAGTTGTATCTATGAAATCTCGAAGCAATGCCTCAACATATATTGGATGGGCAGCTTCAATAGTGTTACTATTAGGTGTTGGTTATCAATATTCAAAACTGAATGAATCTAACAATCAAGTAGTAACAATAGAGAAGGAAAAATCGAAACTACAAGAAACGATTGTTGGTTTAGAAACGAAAAACAAAGAAACAGAAACTGTTTTGAATGTAGTTCGTGACGAAGCAAATACTGTCATTACACTTGGCGGACAAGCTGCTGCACCAACGGCTAAAGCAAAAATCTACTGGAACAAACAAACCCAAGTGGTTTATGTAGATGCCAGCGGATTACCAGAACCACCAAAAGGAAAAGAATACCAAATTTGGTCTCTTAAATTACAACCGCAGTTAACGCCAACGAGTATTGGTATGTTAACCAATTTTAGTGGTAACAGAAGTAAAGTATTTGCTGTAGAGAAAACAAATGGCGCAGAAGCGTTTGGGATAACATTAGAACCAGCGGGCGGAAGCGCATCGCCAACAATGGATCAATTATATACTTTGGGGAAAGTTTAAAAACCTATGTCAAATAAACAATACTAAAAAAAGGTTCAACAATAGTTGAACCTTTTTTTAGTATCTTTTTCTTGCTTCTTGTCTCTTTCTTCTTTCCTCTATTTTCTCTTATAATACTTTCGATACTTCGGATACGTTACAAGTCCAATCAAACTTATCGTTCCGATTGAATACCAAATCCAACTCAAAGATTTTGCTTCACCACTCGCATACGAATGCAATCCAACCAAATGGAAATTCACTCCATAATAGGTAAACAATATCGACAAGAAAGCAAACATTGCCATCAGATTAAACAACCATTTATTGCGCATTGCAGGAACAAAACGAGCATGAATCACAAAAGCATAAACCATAATACTAATCAATGCCCAAGTCTCTTTAGGATCCCAACCCCAATACCTTCCCCAACTTTCATTAGCCCATTGACCGCCAAGAAAGTTTCCGATAGAAAGCATTACTAAGCCAACCGTTAAAGTCATTTCGTTGATAATCGTTATTTCTTTAATGTTCAGTTCCATTTTGGCTTTGTTCTTTTCGGTTGTGAAAAGCATCAATAGTAATGAAACAAAACCTAAAATCATTCCCAGCGCAAACGGTCCGTAGCTCGCCACAATAACTGCTACATGTATCATCAGCCAATACGAATTTAATACAGGCTGCAAGTTTCCGATTTGAGGATCAATCCAGTTTGCATACGCTGCAGTTAATATCATTGCAGCTACGAAAGCACAAGAAGCTACCGTAAGTTTGGATTTACTTTTGAAAAACAATCCAAAGACAGAATCAAAAAAATATTTAAACGAAAGTTTACACTTTCTCTTTGGCCATGCAAAAGCCAAACCAAAGAACATGGTCGACCAAGCAACATAAACAATTGCTTCATAAGCATTACTCCACGGAGCGTGACCCGAAATATACCATCTGAAGATTAAAGCAGTAGTATGTATGGTAAACAATAATCCTATGATGATATGCATTCCATTGATAATTACCCTAATCCACTTTTTATCAATAAATATCTGGATTATAACAAATAGAAACATTAGGGCTGCGGCTGTCAAGTACCAATAAGGTAACTTTTGCAGCACATCGTATTTATTATATAATATCTCATAATCTATTTTTTCATCCGATGGACGAACTGCTTTACCAAATTTCTTCTGGTAGTTTTCTATTCCAACCAAATAGGTATTTGCCATTGTATAGTTGTGATCCTGGCTTGCTTTTGCAACAGCATCAAAATAAGCCGGTAAAGCTAGTTTGATGGTGTCCAATGATGTTGCTGTTGGATGGTTGATATCCAAATAGGAAAGCCATTTGTTATTGGAATCCTTTGGTACTGGGAAAATGTTCAATATTTGTCCACTTAAAGCCATTCCCATAAGTTCTCGCTTCTCATCCAGAGCAATAAAATCCTTTTCAAACTGATCCGGATTTGCTGCTCGTCTTGCTTCCTCAACATAGGATTCTAGTTTGTAATTTCCTTTTTCATCATAAAGAGAACGAAGGTTGGCAAATTCCTGCTTGCTCGGAATTCCTATTACTTTACGGATACTATCGTTTCCTTTTTTGATGTATATCATCTGGGTTTCAAACCAAAGTTGCGGAAACTGTGTCATCGAAATAAACACCTGATCAGAATTCATTCCGTTATACGTATCAGCATGGTGCACTTTACGTAGCAATTCTGAAGAGAATGTATTGATGGGCTTCATTCTTCCGGCATCCTGAATCACTAATCTTCCAAATTGGGAGGCATTCTTTTCTGCTACCTTGTATTTAGTAAAAACCGAATCAATCTGCTTTTGTGTAACCCGTTGGTTATTATGGTTACCATGATTTTGTGAGGAGCTATTTAAGGAAATCAGCAGGATTATAATTGTTGAAAGTTTGGCCTTTTTCTTTTGGACGTTATCCAGTTTTCGCTTCAAATCGTCAAAGCGAGTGTTTTTAACAAACAATATTGCCATCAGGCAAAAGAACAACATGAAATAACCAATATATGTAATCGTGGTTCCCCAGAAATCGTGATTCACAGAAAGCACTGTCCCTTTCTCGTCAGGATCAAATGATGCCTGGAAGAAGCGAAACCCTTTGTGGTCAAGGACATGGTTCATATAAATTCGAACATCGCTCTTTTTGGCACTGTCTATAACTGTGACTTTACTTTCAAAGGCAGCATAGGTTTTTTCGGTACCTGGTTGTTTTGTACCAATAAAGTCATTCAGTTTTATGCTAAAAGGCAATGTATACACTTTGCTTCCAAAACTTAAAGTAAACTCAAGATTTCCTAGTTTGACAATCTTTGGTTCACCTTGTTTTCCTTTTGAACCAACCAGCGTTACTTCTTGTTCTTTACCAGCTGTTTTAATTCGTAATGTAATGGCATCATCTCCATTTTTAGCTCTGAAATTACCACTGGCTTCATAGGTTTTAACTCCTTTTTTAGGCTGATCCGGAATTACAAATTGAGCTCCACCAACATTATATAAAGAGCGATACATCAATGGCTGAACCGAATCTTTTGTTACTTTTCCTTGTAACTTATCCGCCATTCGCATGAATTGTCCATCAAACGGTGAAGAAATAGTATTGGTTTGCGTATCGATATTAATCGCACCTTTAGTTGGCTTATTCAAAGCAAACAATACATTGTGAATATCCTGAATTTCGCCTTCTTTCAGCATGTGTTCGTGTCGTGTTCCTCCACCCGACTCTACAAACCTTAAGTAAACATCGCCAGTAGCTGATTCTTTGACAGTTTCTTTGGCATCGAGAACAAAGTTTTTATACTCAACTTCAAACGGAATTTTATCAAACTTGTCATCAATAGAAAAATGATTATTGGTAACTGGAGAAAGCAATAATGGTTTTTCTATAACCTTTCGCATCATTTTTCCTTCGTATATTCCATCTACAAAAACCGTCAAATAATTCTTATCCGAATAAAACTGGTTGGAAGTTGCGCCTTCTCGAATAGGCATCATTCCTTCGTAACTGATATATCGCGTAATAAAAGCTCCAGAAATGGTAAAAATGAAAGACAAATGCAGTAATAAAGTCGCCCATTTTTCTTTTTTGTATAATTGGTAGCGCTTGATATTTCCAATAAAATTAATCACAAAAAACAACATAATTCCTTCAAACCACCAGGAGTTGTAGACCAAAATTCGGGCTGTGTCTGTATTGTATTTACTTTCGATGAATGTTCCTGCAGCCATCGCGACAGCAAAACCAAGAAACAAAATAGCCATTAAACGTGTAGAGAATAAAATCGAGTATATTTTCCTTTCCATAAGTTGGAATAAATTTTTAAAAAAGTGCTACAAAAATAAGGTAAATAAATAGATTTCTACTCCATTTATTAGCGGTTTTAATTCTTTTTTAAGAGTTGTGGATTTCTTTTTTTTAAACTAAAAAATGAAATTTATTTTCGATAATTTAGCGCCATGATTCGAGTGTCAATTATTGGTTCCGGAAATGTTGCCCAGCATCTTATTCAAGCGTTCAGTAAAACTACTGATATTGAATTAGTTCAAGTATTTTCGAGAAGAAAAGAATCGGTTTCTCATTTGATTCCAATGGATAAGATAACTTCTGATTTTAGTGAATTAAAATCTGTTGACCTTACAATTATTGCAGTAACTGACGATGCAATTGCAGGTGTTTCGGAGCAACTTTCGTTTAAAAATCAATTCGTTGCCCATACTTCTGGAAGTGTTTCTATAGAAGCAACCGACCGCAAAAACCGTCAAGGAGTTTTTTACCCGTTGCAAACGTTTTCTAAATCAAAAGAAGTCGATTTTAAAACCATTCCGATTTGCCTCGAAGCACAAAACGAGAAAGACTTTCAAACTCTTGAAACTGTTGCTAAATCTATTTCAAATACGGTATATAAAATCAATTCAGAACAACGGAAATCTTTGCACGTAGCGGCAGTTTTTGTATCTAATTTTGTCAATCATTTGTATCAGATTGGTAACGATATTTGTATTGAAAATGATTTGTCATTCGATATTCTAAAACCCCTAATTCAGGAAACGGCGAATAAAATTTTCACGCTTACGCCACAGGAAGCTCAAACCGGACCGGCTAAACGAAAAGATACACAAACCATAAATGCGCATCTGAGCTTTTTAACAGATGAGAATCAAAAGGAAATTTATAAAATGCTAACAAAATCAATTATCGATAATGGAAAAAAGCTATAAAGAAATACTAAACAACATCACTACTTTCATTCTTGATGTAGATGGCGTTTTAACCGATAGTTCAGTGCATGTTACACCAACTGGTGAAATGCTGAGAATCATGAATATTCGCGATGGTTTTGCCATGAAAGCTGCTGTTGAAAGCGGTTATAATGTCTGTATCATTTCGGGCGGAAATAATGAAGGCGTTCGCATTCGATTGAAAAATTTAGGCATCAACGATATTCATTTGGCTTCGCCTGATAAAGTCGCCACTTTTAATCAATATATTGAGCAATACAAAATAAATCCAGAACAGGTTTTATACATGGGCGATGATATTCCCGATTATCACGTGATGCAATTAGTTGGTTTACCTGCTTGTCCGCAAGATGCGAGTCCGGAAATAAAAGCTATCAGCAAATACATTTCACACAAAAAAGGCGGAAAAGGCGCTGTTCGGGAAATGATAGAACAAGTGATGAAAGTGCAAGGCAAATGGCATATGTACTATAATGGGAAACACGATTAAAAAATTACGAATTACGAATTAGAAATTATGAATAACTGAATAAAAATGAAATACTTAAAATTAATACGTTACCAAAATCTATTATTACTGGCTTTCATGCAGCTTATCTTTAGATATGGATTTTTAAAATTCCAAAACATTTTTTTATCCTTAGCCGATTGGCAATACGGATTGTTGGTTCTTGCAACCGTTTTAATTGCCGCTGCTGGATATATTATCAATGACATTTTAGATCAGGAAACGGATTATGATAACGATAAAGGAAATGTAATTGTTGGCAAATTCATTTCTGAAAAAGCGGCTTATAATTTGTATTTTACTTTAAATATAACAGGAGTTGTAATTGGCTACTATTTAGCTAATGTGATTAACAAACCTAGCTTTGCCGGTGCATTTATAATCGTTTCCGCCACTTTATATATGTATGCTACGAGCTTAAAACAAATGCTTTTGATTGGTAATATCATTGTTGCCTTGCTCCTATCTTTTAGTGTTATTATTATTGGCCTTTTTGATTTGTTACCTGCGACTTATGAAGGTAATCAAACAGAAATGGGCGTAATGTTTTCGATATTAATTGACTATGCTGTTTTTGCTTTTATCATTAATCTTATTCGCGAAATTGTTAAAGACATGGAAGATGTTGAAGGCGATTACAATAACGGAATGAGCACATTGCCAATCGCAATCGGAAATGAAAAAACTTCGAAGATTGCCAGTGCATTAGGCATTATTGCTACTTTAATTTTGCTTTGGTATATCAATAGCAACCTAATGCCGACTAAGCTTTATTATGCTGTGATTTATGGTTTGCTTTTTGTCGTGGCGCCAATGATTTTCTTTGTAATTAAAATTTGGAATGCCAAAACAAAAGAAGATTTTCGTTTACTAAGTACTGTTTTGAAATGGATAATATTTTTTGGAATACTTTCCATTCTAGTTATCAATTTAAACATAATGCATAATGTTAAAGGATAAATTTAAAGGATATAAAATAATCTTAGCTTCGGGTTCGCCGAGAAGACAACAGTTTTTCAAAGATCTAGATCTAGATTTCGAAATTCGATTAAAAGATATTGAAGAAATTTATCCTGATGATTTGCAAGGTGTAGAAATCACTAACTATTTAGCCCAATTAAAAGCCAATGCTTTTGATGGAGAAATTGCTGCAAACGAACTTTTGGTTACTAGCGATACTATTGTTTGGGTAAATAAAAAAGCCATGGGTAAACCCAAAGATTATGATGATGCATTTGCCATTTTGAAATCATTATCAAACGCAACGCACGAAGTAATTACTTCGGTTTGCTTTAAATCCATTAAGAAAACTGAAACCATTTTTGATGTTACTAAAGTTACTTTCAATCTGCTTACGGATGAAGCTATTCGCTATTATCTCGACAACTACAAACCCTTTGACAAAGCTGGTGCTTATGGCATTCAGGAATGGATTGGCTTAGTTGGGATTACCCGAATTGATGGTTCATACACCAATGTTGTTGGGCTGCCAACAGAAAAAGTATATCATTATTTGAATCATTACGATGCAAATGCGTAAAGATTAACTATCTTTAAAACAAAAATTCTATGTCTGAAACCGTGAAATATCCTTTCTTTATTAGACTTGCAGCGATACTACTTTGTTTAATTGGACTATTTGTGATTTTGTATTTTGGACAAGACATCATTTTCCCAATACTACTTTCTTTACTATTTGCTATTATTCTGCGCCCAGTAGTTTCTTTTTTAATCAGAAGACTGAGGTTCCCGCATTTTGTTGCCGTTATTTTTGCTATCGTTTTGTTTGTATTAATTTTTCTGGGATTATTCTATTTTATATCGATGCAAGTTAGTGACATGGCTGATGATTGGGGGAAAATTAAACGCAATTTTTATTTTCATCTGGAGCATTTTCAACAATTGATTAGAGATAACCTCCATTTAAGCAAACGCGAACAAAATGAAATTATCGACAATGCAGCAAAAAAATCTGGTAACGAAATTGTTGGCACCACCTTAAATTCATTTAGTGACATACTGCTGAACTTAACATTAATTCCAATTTATACTTTTCTTTTTTTGTTGTATCAAAATCTTTTTGTCACTTTTTTGACCAAATTATATAAACCGGAAAATCATAAAAAACTGCGCGAAATTTTATTTCAAATCAAAATTGCAGTTCAAAGTTATGTGGTTGGATTACTATTCGAAATGGTTGCTGTTTCCATACTAACCACTTTTGGGTTGTACCTAATCGGAGTTGAATATTTCATTTTACTCGGAATCATAACAGGTATTTTAAATTTGGTTCCCTACATAGGAATACTGTTTGCAGGCGCATTAAGCATTGTCGTTTCGCTTTCGGGATCTACTGATTTATCTATAGTTTTTGGGGTAATCGTTGTGAATGTAATTGTTCAGCTTATCGATAATAATATTTTAGTTCCGATGTTTGTCAATTCAAAAGTGCAAATCAATGCTTTTGTATCTATTGTTGGTATTATTGTTGGCAACGTTTTGGGCGGTATAACTGGAATGTTTTTAGCGATACCTATTATTGCTATTATAAAAGTTGTTTTCGACAGAATCGATTCGCTGGAACCTTGGGGGTATTTATTAGGAGATGATTTACCAAAAACCTATGAATGGCGCAAAATCAAATTACCTCATTATAATTATCACATCACGTCAACAAACCCAGAGTTCGAAACTGATTTCAAACCGAGTGAAGATAGTCCTGACAATTATGAAAACAGCGTAGATGAGGAAGTTGATCAATAGTTTTTATTTAATTATTTTTACATAAAAAATGTCATTCTTTTCTAGTTTTACCAAAGAAGTTATAGCAACAGGAATTCTTTTAGCTATAATTATATTCTTGAGAATAGTTTCTGCAAAACTAATTCGCCGTTACGCCAAATTATCTTCCATAATGGAACACCGAACTAATTTGGTTATAAAATATATTCACTTGCTAATCAATATCTTGACAATACTAGGACTTATTGTAATTTGGGGTGTTCAAAAAAAAGATATCTTTTTGACTTTGTCATCAGTAACAACCGTTGTTGGTGTGGCCATGTTTGCCCAATGGTCAATCTTGAGCAATATTACTTCAGGCATAATTTTATTTTTCTTTTTTCCCTTTCGAATTGGAGATATTATTCAGGTGCATGATAAAGACTTTCCGATTCAAGCTGAAATTGAAGATATCAAAACGTTTCATATTTATTTAAAAACCGATAAAGGAGAACGCATTACTTATCCTAATAACTTACTACTACAAAGAGGTATTTCTATCATCAAACCTAAATTTGAAGACAAAGAATTTACAGACTGATATTTAATTAAACAATTGCCTTTACCCTAATTTACCTTTTAAGATGTGAATTTTATAACTTATATCGATATAGGTGTAACATTTTCATTTTATTTAGTTGCAATTTTACATTGAGTAATAATGCTCAAATGTATACTGAATTTAGAAAAGAAATTGGTGAAGTAAAGTACAATACTATTTTTGGCATAGTTATTTCTAGCGTTCAGACAATAATAAATTAACTAAATAATTGAAATATGAAAACAACAAAATTTTTGATGCTGGCAACCTTGATTGTAGTAGCATTTACTACTGAAGCTCAAATAGTAAAAGTGGATAAACATTATGGAGCAATAGCACCAAAATGGGCACCAACAGCTCCAGCTGAAACACAATACTATTATCTTCCGGATATTCAAACCTACTATGATGTACCAGCTCAACGTTATATCTATCAAAGAAATGGTAGTTGGGTTCGCACTGCAACACTTCCAACCCGATACAAAGGTTATGACTTATATCACGGTCAGACGGTTTACCTAACCGATTACAAAGGAAATGCTCCTTATACCTATTATAAAGAACATAAAGTGAAATATGTGGGTAAAAAATGGAAAGCAAATGGTCATGATAATGGTAACCATTACGGACATTTTAAAAATAACAGAAAAGATGGGAATGAACATGATGGAAATGAACATGATGGAAATGACCATGATGGAAATGGTCACGGAAAAGGTCACGGAAAGAAATAATGTGTTAAGTGTAATTATTATTAAGCAAAGACTAACATCTTTGCTTTTTTTTGCCCAATAACTTAATTACAAAAGTATTGATAATCAACTTTATAAATAATATTTTTCCTAAAAAATATCAATTAAATTGTATTTTGTCGATTTTTTTTGCTTTTTAACTGATATTATACAAATTTATTCTATATATTTGTCCTAATAATTTTTTATGTTTTGTAAAATGATTATATCGTTTTTGCGCCCCAAAACTTAAAAACAAAAAGTCAAAATCATGAAATCATTAAAAAAACTATTCCTAATGTTCTGTTTTTTTGCTTGCTATTTGTCAAGTGCTCAGACTTCTAAAGGTGATGAATCTTCATTACCAATTGATTCTAAAACGAACTGCTATGTTCGGTATTATTATTTCCCAAACCTTGAGGCTTATTATGATAATCTTGAGTTGGTTTATCATTATAAAGTAAATGGACAGTGGGAAAAAGCCGAAAATCTACCAACTAATTATGGCGGCTATTCAATATACAATAAAGTGAGGGTTTCCATTACCGATTATGATGGTGAGGAACCTTACCAATTTCTAAAAACCCACAAAAAAATGTATCCATACAACTCAAAAGGCAGGTTTGCAAATCAAACTGCTTCTACCTCAGATTAAATATTTTTTTCAGTTTAAAATAGCTTTAAAACCTTTTGCATTAGCAAGAGGTTTTTTTGCATAAATCAAAGCTAAAAAACTGTTAAACTGGACGAGAATCTCTGAACACTGAATACTAAAATTAGTATATTTGAGCAATGGCAAATCATTTCTAATGAAACACTTTATACTATTCTCACTACTCATATTAACCATAAAAGGATTGGCACAACAACCCGCCAAACCTAACGCAGTAGAACTATACAATCAAATTCAAAAATTAAATTTCCTTGGTTCAGTCTTATATATTGCTGCACATCCTGATGATGAAAATACGAGATTGATTGCCTATTTATCTAATGATATAAAAGCACAAACCGGATATTTATCATTAACCCGTGGTGATGGTGGGCAAAACCTAATTGGTCCGGAATTGCGTGAACAGCTTGGAGTAATAAGAACACAAGAACTCATTGAAGCCCGCAAAATTGATGGTGGTATACAATTTTTTTCACGTGCCAATGACTTTGGTTTCTCCAAAAACCCTGACGAAACTTTGCAGATTTGGGATAAAGACCAAGTGCTAAGTGACATCATTTGGGTGATTCGTAAATTCCAGCCCGATGTAATAATCAATCGCTTTGATCATCGTTCACCTGGAACAACTCATGGTCATCACACATCATCCGCCATGTTAAGCTATGAAGCTTTTGACAAAGTAAACGATGCCTCTGTTTTTCCAAATCAGTTGCAATTCACAACTACTTGGCAGCCAAAAAGATTGTTTTTCAATACTTCGTGGTGGTTTTATGGCAGCAAGGAAAAGTTTGAGACAGCCGATAAAAGTAATTTATGTAAACTGCAAATTGGAACGTACTACCAATCATTAGGCAAATCCAATCAGGAAATTGCGGCACTTAGCAGAAGTCGTCATCAGTCGCAAGGCTTTGGTTCTAGCGGAACTCGTGGTGAAGATGAAGAATATTTAGAATTTCTAAAAGGCGATGCTCCCAAAGACAAAACCAATATTTTTGATGGTATCGACACGACTTGGAATCGGATAAAAGGAGGAAAAGCAATCAAAGATATTCTTGATAGCGTTGAAAAGAACTTTGATTTTAAAAATCCATCAGCGTCAATTCCTGAATTGGTTAAAGCATATGCATTAATTGATAATTTGGACGATTCACATTGGAAAACAGTAAAATCGGAAGAAATAAAAAAAATAATTGAAGGTTGTGCAGGCCTCTATTTTGAAGCCGTTTCAGATGTACAGGAAATCACCCCTAACAGCAAATTAAAAGTAAAAATTGAAATTGTAAACAGAAGTGCTGTCAAAATGCAAGTAACCGGAATTGGTTCCGTTCCGACTTATACTGGTGATCACATTACTACAGAATTAGTCAATAACATACCTTTTACAACTACCATTCAGTTGGATTTGCCTAGCTCAATTGACTATACGAATGCCTACTGGCTAAACCAAAAAGGAACAACAGGAATGTATCGTGTAGACAACCAGGAAAATATTGGTTTGCCAGATATTATCAGACAAGTAAAAGTTGGTATTTGGCTGAACATTGATGGTATTGATATTCCTTTAGAAAGAAATGTTGCCTACAAATACAACGACGATGTAAAAGGTGAAGTGTTTCAGCCATTGGATATTGTTCCTGCTGTAACTTCGGCTTTTGCAGAGAAAGTTTATATTTTCAACAACGATAGGGATAAAACTGTTACCGTAAAAGTAAAAGCCGGTAAAGACACTATCAAAGGTAACGTTAAACTTGAAGTGCCCGAAGGTTGGGAAGTATCACCAACACAAATTCCTTTTTCTATTGATAAAAAAGGACAAGAAGTATTGGCAGTTTTCAACGTGGCTCCATCTAAAGAAGCCAGTGAAATTAGCATTAAAAGCATCGTAAGTGTTGATGGACAAAACTATAATTTAAACAAAATCGATA
>JAYTGH010000407.1:0-12300 GCA_043733645.1 Flavobacterium sp.
TTAATTTTATACATTCTATCTTGAATGCATAATCATACTTGACTTTTCTTTCCATAAAAATACCCCCAAATAGTGTCTAACTTTTTGGGGGCAGTGCAATTAAGTGAATGGCTTTTTTCTTTGGTTAGGTTTGCTTGTTATACTTGTGGTCCGGCTTTTACTAAACTCTGACCTTCGTTATTATCTGTGTATTGTTCGAAATTCTTGATGAAAAGCGATGCTAAGTTATTGGCTTTTGAATTCCAATCTGAAGCATTTTCGTATGTATCTCTTGGATCTAAAATAGCAGGATTTACATCGTGTAAATACGTTGGAACTTCTAAATTAAAAACCGGAACCATTTTAGTTTCTGCATTTTCAATTGAACCATCAAGGATTGCGTCAATAATAGCGCGTGTATCTCTAATAGAAATACGTTTTCCTGTTCCGTTCCAACCAGTGTTAACCATATAAGCTTTTGCTTGATTTTGTTCCATTTTCTTGACCAATTCTTCTCCGTATTTTGTGGGATGCAATGTCAAAAATGCTTTTCCAAAACAAGCAGAGAAAGTTGGAGTTGGTTCTGTAATTCCGCGTTCTGTTCCGGCTAATTTAGCCGTGAATCCGGAAAGAAAATAATATTTAGTTTGTTCGGGAGTTAACTTTGAAACTGGAGGCATTACTCCAAAAGCATCAGCCGTAAGGAAAATAACTTTATTGGCATGACCTGCTTTAGAAACAGGTTTAACAATATTATGAATATGATAAATTGGATAAGAAACTCTGGTGTTTTGAGTTACAGAAGTGTCTTTAAAATCGATAATTCCATCAGCATTAACCGTAACGTTTTCTAATAATGCATCTCTTTTGATAGCACCATAAATATCCGGTTCGTTTTCTCTGCTTAAATCAATGGTTTTGGCATAACAGCCGCCTTCAAAATTGAAAACGCCTTCGTTATCCCAACCGTGCTCATCGTCACCAATTAATTCACGTTTTGGATCAGTAGATAAAGTTGTTTTTCCAGTTCCTGAAAGACCAAAGAAAACAGCAACATCGCCATTTTCACCTTTATTAGCCGAGCAGTGCATCGAGGCAATTCCTTGCAATGGCAAATAATAATTCATCATGGCAAACATCCCTTTTTTCATCTCACCACCATACCAAGTTCCACCAATAATTTGGATTTTCTCGGTTAAATTAAAAGCGATATATACTTCAGAGTTTAATCCGTAATCAGCGAAATCTTTGAAAGAAGTTTTAGAACCATTCATTACAATGAAATCTGGCTCACCAAAATGTTCCAGTTCAGCTTCGGTTGGACGAATAAACATATTGGTCACAAAATGTGCTTGCCACGCTACTTCCATGATGAAACGAACTTTTAAACGAGTGTTTTCATTCGCGCCACAAAAGGCATCAACAATATATAATTTCTTTTCGGATAATTGTGTAGTGGTATTATTTTTTAAAACTTCCCAAGTGTTTTGATTTATGGGTTTGTTATCGTTAACCGCTTTATCAGAATTCCACCAAATGGTATTTTCTGTAATACTGTCCTTAACAATATATTTATCTTTTGGGGAACGACCGGTAAAAACACCTGTCATAACATTTACAGCTCCAAGTTCTGTTAATTGACCTTTTTCAAAACCTTGTAAATTTGGATTTAATTCATCATTATATAACTGTTCGAATGATGGGTTGTGAATTATTTCTTGAACATTTTTAATCCCATATTTTTCTAACGAAATCGATTTCGTTGCTTGAGCGTAGTTCACCATAGAAATTAGTTTGCGTTGCATTATCAATTAGACGCCAAAGGTAAAAATTAAATTTTAGAAACTATTTTTTTTATTGAAATATTATCTTTTTGTTTTCCAAACATTCCAAAATAAAATGCTCCAAGCCAATATTAATGAGGCTCCACCAATTGGCGTGACAACTCCTATAAATTTAAAATCAACTCCAGTTATCGGTTTTGTAGTTAACAAATAAATAGAGCCTGAGAAGAAAATTACTCCAAAAATGACCAATTGCAATATTGTTTTTTTTGCTTTTTCATCCAATAAGGTGTTGAGCCCTAAAAACAATAAAAACAGTGCATGATACATTTGATATTTTACACCAGTTTCAAAAGCTGCTAGTTGCTCGACTGACAATTGTTTTTTTAAAGCATGAGCACCAAAAGCACCTAAAATTATTGCTGTCATTCCCATCAAAGCAGCAACGCTCGTAATTTTTCTTTCCATTTTTAAAGTATACTAAAACACAAATTTATTCGTTATCTGAATACTATTAAAGAAATTTCACGTTTCTTTTGGTATATGAACCATTTTAAAAATTTTATATTTGCACCATCAATTTACAATCATGAAGAAAATAACTTTTATACTTTGTTCAATCTTTGTTTCGTTCACAACGGTAAACAGTCAAGTCAAGTCGGGCGAAAAATTAGTTTTTGCCGGGTCGTACAATATGAGTGGTTTGATGACACAATTGGCACAAGTAACCATGTCGACTGAGAATGTCAACACTGCCAAAAACACCTATTTGCATTTAAGTTGCGAGTTGTCAACGTATAGTAAATGGGATTCGTTTTTCAAAATCAGAGATTTATATGAATCTTATGTAAATCCGATAACTTTAAAACCAAGCTTATATAAGCGAAGCATAGATGAAGGCGGTTGGACCAAAAAAGAAAAATATGTTTTCAAAGGCAACACTGTTAACAGTACTTCGAAGAAAAAAAACACTCCCGAAACCCAAAACACTTTTACCATTGGCGGTTCAACACAAGATGTAATTTCGCTTTTATACAAAGTGCGAACTATGGACTTGAGCAAATTCAAAGTAGGGCAAACGCAATCGCTGATAATTGTTTTTGACGAAAAACAAATTCCGGTTACGCTCAAATTTATGGGAAAGGAAACTATTTCTGCCGGAAATTTAGGTAGTAAAGAATGCTACAAACTATCGATTGGCGCCAAAACAGATGCCTTAAAAGGAAAAGACAAAAACCTGATTTGGCTTACAGCTGATTCGAAAAAAGTTCCGACATTACTAAAGTTTAGTATTCCTGTTGGAACCGGGCAATTAACTTTAACTTCAGCAACAGGCATTTAATCATGAGAAAATTATTTTTAGTTTTAGCAATACTATTTACGGTTTTAGCAATCGTTTTTTCGGCTTTACCTCTCGATACTATTGCTTTTTTGCCAATTGGTTTGGCTATTCTTTTTTGTTTGTTATTGCTTAAAAAATCTACGCCAAATCAAAAAAAACTTCCTAATTTTTTACTAACTTTAAGTGTTCTTTCATCCGTATTTGTATTGGGGAAAACACTTTTGGTAAAAGACGAAGTAGTGAAAGATGTCAAATTTGAAAAAGAAAAAATAGAAACCAAAAAAGAAGCCAAAAAAGAACTCGAAGATTTAGAAAAGGATTTGGAATAAAAAAATAACAGCATGAGAAACATTTTAATCATTGGTGCCGGACGCTCGGCATCTTCACTAATAAAATATCTTTTAAGAAAATCTGCCCAGGAAAACTTGAACATAATACTTGGTGATTTATCAATAGAATTAGCTAGAAGAAAAACATATAATCATCCTAATGCAACGCCAATTGCTTTAGACATAAATGATATAGAGCAACGCCAAACCGAAATCCAAAAAGCAGATATCGTTATTTCTATGTTGCCAGCGCACATGCATATCGAAGTGGCAAAAGATTGCGTTACTTTCAAGAAGAACATGGTTACGGCTTCTTATATTTCGGATGAGATGCAAAGTTTGGATGAAGCAGTAAAATCCAATGGCTTAATTTTCATGAATGAAGTAGGTCTCGATCCCGGCATCGACCACATGAGCGCCATGAAAGTGATTCATGAAATTGAAAGCAAAGGCGGTAAAATGATTTTATTCGAATCTTTTTGTGGCGGTTTAGTAGCGCCAGAATCAGATGATAATCTATGGAATTACAAATTTACATGGGCACCACGAAATGTGGTTTTAGCAGGTCAAGGCGGCGCTGCCAAGTTTATTCAGGAAGGCAAATATAAATACATTCCGTATCACAAATTGTTCCGCAGAACAGAATTCTTTCATGTCGAAGGTTACGGGAAATTTGAAGGTTATGCCAATCGGGATTCCTTAAAATACAGAAGTATTTATGGCCTTGATAATATTCTGACTTTATATCGCGGAACAATACGTAGAGTAGGTTTTTCCAAAGCATGGAACATGTTTGTGCAATTAGGCATGACCGATGATTCCTATGTTATGGAAAATTCGGAAACGATGAGTTACCGTGATTTCATTAATTCTTTTTTACCATTTCACGCCTCTGACTCAGTCGAATTAAAAACCCGAATGTCACTCGGTATTGAACAAGACGACATCATGTGGGACAAATTAATGGAACTTGATATCTTTAATAAAAAGAAGATCGTTGGACTCAAAAATGCTACTCCCGCACAAATTTTAGAACGCATTTTAAACGACAGTTGGACCTTACAGCCCGAAGACAAAGACATGATTGTGATGTACCACAAATTTGGCTATGAACTTAACGGCGAGCGCAAACAAATAGATTCTAAAATGGTTTGCATTGGCGACGACCAAATCTATACCGCAATGGCAAAAACCGTAGGTTTACCGGTAGCAATGGCAACCTTACAAATCCTAAATGGTAACATCAAAACTCCCGGTGTACAATTGCCTGTTAAAAAAGAAGTATACGAACCTATTTTGAAAGAACTGGCAGCACATGGTATTGTTTTCAACGAAACAGAAATGCCTTATGTGGGTTATAACCCTGATAAGTTACTGGGAAATTAAATCAACTTCATCATATTCTAAAACCGAAATTTTAACTGATTCCGGTTTTTTTATTTACAATTAAATCAATTTCTGTACTTTTGATTTACAAATTTTATGTAATGAAGATAAATCAACTACAGATAGAAATTGATGGCATCGATAAAGAAATCCTCCGCGACTTAATGGAAGATGCCCGAAAACCGATATTGCAGATTGCCAATAAAATTGGTATTTCAGGTGCAGCGATTCACCAACGTTTGCGAAAACTCGAAGATGCGGGCGTAATTGCCAGTTCAAAACTAATTGTAGATAATAAAGTCTTGGGCTATAAAACCATGGCATTTATTGGGATTTATCTCGACAAAGCATCCAGCAATTCTGAAGCGGTGAAAGAACTTAAAAAGATACCCGAAGTTCTCGAATGTCATTACACAACAGGAAACTGGAGCATCTTAATCAAAATGATTTGCCGCGATAACGAACATTTGATGCAATTACTCAACAAAAAAATCCAACCTATTAATGGCGTTTCAAGAACAGAAACATTCATTTCATTGGAACAACAAATTGAAAGACAAATTCAGTTATAGATTGTTAGACAACTTAGAAAGTGAGATTGTTAGATAAAAACTACTACATCAAACTTTTATGTGGCTCCAGTTTTCACCGCGCTTAATTCGGTTTATCTGCATTTCGCTGATTCCGAATTGCTTTGCCAGCATCTTAATACGCGTATTCTGAATAGGTCTGCTCAATATTTTTTTTAAGCGAATAACACTCGTTGTAGTTAGCTTTCTGCCATCGGCTTTTAAGTTATGCTCTGTTAATTTTCTCAATGAATTGATAACATGCGGGCTTTTCTTATGATGAGCCAGTTTCTCTTCGTATGTAGCCCATTTTAGGTTTTTTATCAAATCATTATCGCGAACATAATCTAAATGCAACACATATTGTTGCTCTTCAGATGTTTTTGGAATAAATAATTCAGCAACGAGTTTGTATATAAATAGTGTCTTGTAATTTCTCTTTCCATTCACCGACTTCCCGTAACGAAAGATCTTGTAGCCATCTGCGTAAGATCCTTTTAATTCGGTTCCGTCCATAATATTTTCTGTGAAACTTACAAGCCTTCCTCTATTGGAAACAGCGTATCTAAATTTCAACGGAAAATCCGTTTTGATTTCCCGAAATTCTTCGTTTGAATAAAGTATAATCATCTATGTGGTATTAGATGCTCAAAGCTACGAAAAAATTATTTTTTAGGAGTTAAATATTTAAATAAACTCCCAAATAATGAGGCTTGCGGGAAATAGCTTATTAAAACCGTTCGGGGAAATACATAAAAGTAAAAATCTGCGACTCTCGTAACGGATTTATGTTTTTTATTACCTTATAATTATCGGCAAATGATAATAAAAGCAACTAGTTCGGCGGCTTCGTAATACGTAAAATTGACGCTTATAATTTCATAACCTTCATTTGCTTTTTTGTTGAGAAAGTGCTCAACTTTGTCGGTTAGTTTTTCTTTCATGCTGCTAAAACCTGCTTTTTCTACAATGGTATGGATTTCGTGTTTTTTCATTTTATTGGTTTTTCTTTCTTATACGGAAAATTTGAAAAAGGTTACAACCTTATGAAGATTTAGCATGAATCTCAGAGGGTTCAGTCAAGTATCAATCAGGTATCATATACGACATATACACGACATATATACGACATATATACGGCATATATACGGCATATATGTATTTCATCCAGCAAATAAGCTAGCCCGACCTATTAAGTATACCCCAAAGCTCATTTGAATTATGGGGTTTCGTTTTGATATGGTTCTTGATACAATCTCGTCAAAGGTGACGATATCAAACTGACGACAGCTTTATCCTACCAGGTTAATCACTTTGCCGGGAACGATAATGACTTTATTTGGTGTTCTGCCATCAAGTTGCTTAATGGTTCTTTCATCAGCCAGAACAATTTCCTGAATTTGCGGTACGGTCAAATCTAACGGCAATTTAATCGTAAAACGCATTTTACCGTTAAACGAAACCGGGTATTCTTTTTCCGATTCTACCAGGTATTTTTCTTCACAGATTGGAAAGGCAACCGTTGAAATAGTCCCGAAGCTTCGGGATTCATGACCTAATTGGCTCCACAATTCTTCAGCAATATGCGGTGCATAAGGTGAAATTACGATTGCCAATGGTTCTAAAATTTTTCGGTGGTTGCATTTTAGTGTTGACAATTCGTTTACACAAATCATAAACTGCGAGACGGAAGTATTAAACGAGAAATTCTCGATGTCTTCGGTTACTTTTTTGATGGTTTTGTGTAATGATTTATACATTTCCTGAGTTGGTTCTTCTTCAGAAACATTCAACCCCGAATTGTCATCAAAATACAAACGCCACAGTTTTTTAAGGAAGCCTGAAACTCCGGTGATACCGGCAGTATTCCAAGGTTTTGCTTGTTCTAACGGGCCAAGGAACATTTCGTACAAACGCAACGTATCAGCACCATAGTCGTTGCAGATGTCATCCGGATTGACAACATTGTATTTGGATTTTGACATTTTTTCGACTTCGCGACCAACGATGTATTTAGCCTCTCCTAAATCCTCTCCAAAGGAGAGGACTTTACCTCCTTCACAAATAAAGACTGCTTCTTTATAATCAGAATATAAAGGATGATTTCTAAAAGCTTCGATATTTAATTCGTTGGTGATGTCATTTATTACAGCCAAGTCAACATGGATTGGATGAACTTTTTCACCTGAAATTAATCCTTTAGAATATAATTTTTTTGAATCTTCACTTCTATAAACAAACGCACTCATCCCCAAAATCATTCCCTGATTAATCAGTTTTTTGAATGGTTCTTCGGTTGGTGCGTAGCCTCTGTCTTTTAGGAATTTGTTCCAGAACCGGGCGTATAATAAATGTCCGGTTGCGTGTTCGCTTCCGCCTATGTATAAATCGACGCTTTCCCAGTATTTAAGAGTATCTTGGCTAGCAAACTCGGCATCATTATGTGCATCCATATAACGCATCCAATACCAGGAACTTCCTGCCCAGCCTGGCATGGTGTTTAGTTCTAGAGGGTAAACTCTGTTTGAAGACAGCCCTTCGACTTCGCTCAGGGTGACAAGCTCATTGGAGACAATTTTGTTATTGACCGTATCCCACGCCCAATCCGTCGCGTTTCCTAATGGTGGCTGTCCGTCTTCGGTTGGCAAGTATTTCTCTACTTCCGGTAAGATGATTGGTAGATATTTTGAGTCAATCATTTGAGGCATTCCATTCACATAATATACCGGGAATGGCTCGCCCCAATATCTTTGGCGGGAGAAAACCGCATCGCGCAAACGGTAATTGGTTTTACCTTTTCCGTGGTGGATTTTTTCCAGTTCTTCGATGATTTTCTTGGTTGCGGCTTTGTAGCCTAAACCGTTAAGGAAATCAGAATTTATCAATTCAAAACCTTCTTTGGCTGTAAAAGCCTCCCCCAGCCCCTCCAAAGAAGGGGAGTCAGAAACTATTTGATCGGATTTAATTCCCCCTTTGGGGGTTATGGGGCTAAATATATTTTTAATTTCGGGCATTCCATTGCTTCCTTTGAAATGATTGGCAAATGCAAAATCTCTTTCATCGCCACACGGAACCGCCATTACGGCACCTGTTCCGTAACCCGCCAAAACATAATCGCCAATCCAAACCGGAATGGATTCCTTTGTAAATGGATGTTCAGCAAATGCACCAGTAAATACTCCCGAAATGGTTTTTACATCTGCCATTCTTTCGCGTTCCGAACGTTTTGCGGTTGCTTCTACATAACTTTCAACGGCGGATTTTTGTGCTGGAGTTGTGATTAGGGAAACTAATTCGTGCTCGGGAGCCAACGTCATAAAGGTTACTCCGAATATCGTATCAGGACGAGTAGTAAAAACTGAAATCTTTTCTCTCGAATGTTCAACCTTAAAATCTACCGAAGCACCAACTGATTTTCCAATCCAGTTGCGTTGAGATTCCTTTATAGATTCGCTCCAATCGATGGTTTCTAAACCTTGCAATAATCTTTCGGCATAGGCCGAAATTCGCATTGACCATTGTGTCATTTTTTTACGAATAACAAGATGACCGCCACGTTCGGAGACGCCGTTTACAATTTCGTCATTTGCCAGAACCGTTCCTAATGCCGGGCACCAGTTTACTTCTGTTTCGGCAAGATAAGTTAAACGATATTGTAGTAATCGTTTTTGTTTTTCTTCGGATGAAAAAGCACTCCATTCTGATGGAAAAAATACTTCAACGTTATCATCGCAAACAGCATGAACCGTTGCATTGCCACTTTTTTCAAAGATGGAAATCAAAGTCGAAATGTCCTCGGCTTTATCAGTATCCTTATTGTACCAAGAGTTAAATAATTGAATGAAAATCCACTGTGTGTGTTTGTAATAATCGGCATTGGAAGTACGTACTTCACGGCTCCAATCGAATGAAAAACCTATTTTGTCTAATTGTTCACGGTAACGCGCAATATTCTCACGGGTTGTTTTTTCGGGATGCTGTCCGGTTTGAATTGCGTATTGCTCTGCCGGAAGCCCGAAAGAATCATAGCCTTGCGGATGCAATACATTAAAACCTTTGTGACGTTTGAAACGCGCCACGATATCGGAAGCGATGTAACCTAGTGGGTGACCAACGTGCAATCCGGCACCGGAAGGATACGGAAACATGTCGAGCACATAATATTTTGGTTTGACCTCCCCCAACCCCTCCAAAGTAGGGGAGCTTGGATTTTCGGCTTTAAACGTTTGGTTTTCGGCCCAATATTTTTGCCATTTGGCCTCTACTTTTTCGTGGAAATACTTCATTCGTCGTTTTTATTGTCTTTATAAGTCTCATGCTGTCGCTCTTTGAGCTCGAGTCATCTTATTTAATTAACCCTTTCAGGGTTTGAAACCCTGAAAGGGTAGTAAGGTTAAAAAATTTAAGCCGCAAATTTACGTTTATTATAATAAAGTTAAAAGTTTGTACGTTATAAAGAAGAAAAACAATTTTCTTTATTATTTTTACCACATCAAAAAACAATTTATGTTATCATCATTTGAAAAGTTTCAGAAACGCAGAGTTATTACTTCCTATTTTTCGGTCGTATTGAGTATCTTTTTAGTGTTGTTTTTATTGGGGATTTTGGGGCTGTTTGTCATCAATTCCAAAAGATTATCAGACAATTTTAAAGAAGAAATTGCGATGACTGTTTTCTTTAAAACCGAAGCGTCCGATTCGACAATTGCAGCTTTTACCAGTGAATTGAAAACAGCGGCATTTGCGAAATCTTTTGAATATGTTTCGAAAGAAGCAGCGGCTAAGAAACATATGAAAGTGATTGGCGAGGATTTTATGCAGTTTTTGGGTGTTAATCCGTTGCAGAATTCTTTCGACATTCATCTGAAAGCCGATTATGTTACTAATCAAGGCATAGCTAAAATTGAAAGTCGTTTGCGTAAAAATGATATGGTTGCCGATGTTGTTTATGATAAGCAACTGGTGACTTTGGTGAATGATAACATCAAGAATATCAGCATGTGGATATTGATTATAAGCTGTGCTTTTGCATTGGTTTCGGTATTACTTATTAATAGTTCGTTGCGTTTATCGATTTACGCGAACCGATTTATTATTAAAACGATGCAAATGGTTGGTGCAACCAAATCGTTTATCAGAAAACCATTTATTCAACGCAGTGTTTTTCTTGGATTGATTGGTGCGGCATTAGCCATATTTGCTTTGATTGGCGTGTTGGTTTATATACAAACTAGTTTTCCAAATCTTGGCATTATGGAAGATAAATTAGCTATTACAGTAGTGCTTTTGGGTGTTTTGGTTTTGGGTGTTGTGATTACCTGGATAAGCACTTACTTTGCTACACAACGTTTTTTGAATTTGAGAACTGATGATTTGTATTAGAAGAAAGAAGCAAGAAGAAAGAAGCAAGAAGAAAGAGGCAAGAGAAGAGACTGATAGATAAGAGACTGATAGATAAGAGACGATATGAAAAACAACGAGCAAAAACCTGATTTTCTTTTTGAAAAAGTAAACTATAAATTCCTATTGATTGGGATTGGAGTTATAGTTTTAGGATTTATTTTGATGAGTGGCGGCGGAAGCGATGACCCAAAGGTTTTTAGCGAAGATATTTTCAGTTTTAGAAGAATTCGTTTAGCACCGACTGTAGTCTTGATTGGTTTTGGTGTTGTTATTTATTCAATTTTTAAGAAAAAAGTGATTAGTGACAAGTAATTAGTGATTAGCAAAAATCACACGAATTACTAGACTAATTACTATTCACTAATTACTAATCAGTAAAAAATGGATTACTTACAAGCTGTCGTATTAGCTATTATTGAAGGAATAACTGAATTTCTTCCAATATCTTCAACAGGTCATATGATTATTGCTTCGTCATTTTTTGGCATTGCTCATGATGATTTTACCAAATTATTTACCGTTGTTATTCAGCTTGGCGCGATACTTTCGGTAGTTGTTTTATACCTCAGACGCTTTTTTCAAACGCTCGATTTTTACTTTAAACTTTTAGTTGCTTTTATTCCGGCTGTGGTTTTTGGATTGCTTTTCAGCAAAAAGATTGATGCTTTACTAGAAAACCCTATAACTGTAGCGGTTTCGTTAGTTCTTGGTGGAATCCTATTGTTGAAAGTTGATGATTGGTTCACACAAAAGGAAGACCCGAGCCTGAAAGGCGAACTGGCGAAGCAGACTCAGGAAACTGAAAAAATAAGTTATGCCACCGCTTTAAAAATTGGTTTATTTCAATGCCTAGCGATGATTCCAGGAGTTTCCCGAAGTGGCGCGAGCATTATTGGCGGAATGTCACAAAAATTATCTAGAAAAACGGCTGCTGAGTTTTCGTTTTTTCTGGCCGTTCCAACAATGCTTGGCGCGACAGTTAAGAAATGTTACGACTATTACAAAGATGGTTTTGTATTGACTCATGATCAAATTAATTTTTTGATTATTGGAAATGTTGTTGCCTTTATCGTGGCGATGTTGGCTATAAAATCATTCATTGGTTACTTATCAAAACATGGATTTAAAATGTTTGGTTATTACCGAATCGTAGCTGGATTGGCTATTCTGATTATCCATTTCTGCATCATGAAATTAACGACAATCTAATGACTGCCGAAGACTTTTTAGAAGGTCAAATTCTTTTGATTGACAAACCTTTGACTTGGTCTTCATTTCAGGCTGTGAACAAATTGAAGTACATTTTAAAACGCAAATACGATCTTCCAAAGAAATTCAAAATTGGTCACGCCGGCACTTTAGATCCGTTGGCAACAGGCTTACTTATTGTTTGTACTGGAAAATTCACCAAACGAATTACTGAAATTCAGGCGCAAGCCAAAGAATATACCGGAACGATTACTATTGGCGCAACAACGCCATCATACGATTTAGAAACGGAAGTTGAT
>JAYTGH010000408.1:0-1571 GCA_043733645.1 Flavobacterium sp.
CTTAAGCCTAATCCAAAAGCACCGTTTATAATCATAAACGGTGCTTTTTTATTTCCAACTAGTAATAAAAACGCATTAAATGTTAAAACATTGTTAAATTTAAGTACTATGTAAAACAAGATACCTTTTTTTAGCCATATATTTGCATAGGATATTAATCTAAATAATAAAATTATCAATCATAAAAAATCAATCATCATGAATTCAACGAATCACGAACACCAAAAAAACAATCTAAAAAATGTGAGTAAATCATCAATCATTTTTTTAGGACTAGTTGCTTTAAGTTTTACTAATGCAAATGCAGCTACAGAGTTTGAAACGCAACTTTTAGACCAACAGGAATTCGCTACGTTAAACGTAGAAATTGCAAGTATCAATCAAGTATCAAATGAAACTGACACAGTAATTTTTAATCCAAATTCAGTTGTTAAAACAACCAATGTTAAAACTATCGAAGATGTGATACTCGAAAATAAATTAATTACTGAAAGCCCAGAAGAAACTGTTCAACCACTTTCATTAGAAACAACTGTTGAAGACAGAATTGCTGAAGACAATCAAATTATTGAAAGCACTGTTTCAAAAGAATCTTACCCTTTAGATTTTGAAAAAATAAGTAGTAAAATGCACTGTGTTAAAGTCTACAATAACAACGCTACTATTATAGTAGATTTAAAATTATAAGTTTAGGTTGATTGCTTTCGCAGCCATGCGAAAGTTAAAAAAGCATCCGGCGAGGGCGAGGCGGATGCTTTTTGTTTTTATAGTGATTCAATCTGCTTTCAACAAACTGTCCGCTGTATACTCTGTGAATCTCTGTGATCCTCTGTGTATCTCCGTGAAATAATAATAAAACAGCGGCTAAATTATTTGAAATAAGAAAAAGTGTCATTGTTTTCTATTTTCAACAAACTTTCATAAATAAGTTTGATAACGTTTTCCACATCTTCACGATGAACCATTTCAACTGTAGTATGCATATAACGCAAAGGCAAAGAAATCAAAGCCGAGGCAACACCACCATTACTATAGGCAAAAGCATCAGTATCAGTTCCGGTTGCTCTTGAAGTAGCATGACGCTGAAACGGAATTTTATTAGCTTCAGCCGTATCAACAATCAAATCTCTCAACGTATTATGAACCGCAGGAGCATAGGCAATAACCGGACCTTTACCCATTTGCAAATCGCCTTCGATTTTCTTTTCAATCATCGGAGTTGTAGTATCGTGACAAACATCGGTTACTATGGCAACATTAGGTTTTATCGTATTGGTAATCATTTCGGCACCACGAAGTCCAATTTCTTCCTGAACCGAATTGGTAACATATAATCCAAAAGGTAATTTCTTTTTGTTTTCTTTCAAAAGTCGGGCAACTTCAGCAATCATAAAACCACCCATTCTATTATCAATGGCGCGACAAACAAATTTATTTCCATTCAAAATCATAAATTCATCAGGATACGTTATAACGCAACCAACATGAACTCCTAGTTCTTCAACTTCAGCTTTAGTTGAGCAGCCACAGTCTATAAATATATTATGCAAAGTTGCCGATTCTTCTTTCCC
>JAYTGH010000409.1:0-1570 GCA_043733645.1 Flavobacterium sp.
CTCCGAGTATGATTCCGATATATTTCAGTGGGTATTTTCCAATAAAAACCAACATCAATACCATCGAGAATATCAAGGCTGCTGTGGATAAATTGGCAGGAAGAATAAAAATTAACGTAATGAAAACGGGTGTCCACAATTCCCAAAGCGAGTTTTGGAAGGTGATTGGTGTTTCTCTTTTTTTGGATAAATATCGGGCAACAAAAACATACAACACGATAGAAGCTAAAGTTGATGTTTGAAACGTAATACCAATAAACGGAATCTGTATCCATCGACTCGCATTAGCACCATCGATGATTGTCCCTTTGAGCAAGGTGTAAATCAATAATCCCCAAACGACAGGCAACAAGATTTTGGATATCGTTTTAAAATAATGATACGGAACTTTATGAACTTTATACAGAATAAAAAATCCAACCAAAACCTGAGCTGCGTGTTTCAGCAAATAGGTAAAGGTATTTCCCGAACCATGACGCATGTATGCCAAATTGCTACTCGCGCTAAAAACAGGCATAAACGAAAACAGCGCCAACAAAGCAACGAATGCCCAAATGACTTTATCTCCTTTTAAACTGTTTACTAGTTCTTTCATTTTTTAGTTTATTTGTTTATGAGGGTCAAAAGTTTATGGGTTTTTCTTAACCTTATAACCTTATAACCTCATAACCTTTTTACAAATTCTTAACCGCCGCTTTAAATTGATTTCCTCTGTCTTCATAGTTTTGGAATAAATCAAAACTGGCACAAGCCGGAGATAACAAAACCGCATCGCCTTTTTCGGCAATATGTTTTGCTGTTATTACTGCATCACGCATATTATCTACCTCAACCATCATATCTACAACATTTCCAAAAGCATCGATTATTTTTTTGTTATCAACACCAAGGCAGATGATTGCTTTTACTTTTTCGCGAACTAACGACATGATTTCGCTGTAATCATTTCCTTTATCAACACCACCAACTATCCAAACGGTTGGCACAGTCATGCTGTCTAAAGCAAAGAAAGTAGCGTTCACGTTGGTCGCTTTACTATCATTGATGTACTGCACATTTTGAATTTTGAGTACTTTTTCCAAACGATGTTCTACGCCTTGAAAATTGGATAAACTTTCACGAATAGTTTGCTTTCTGATTTTCATCAGTTGGGCTACCGAAGTTGCTGCCATAGCATTTTTCATGTTGTGTTTTCCTTCCAGAGAAACTTCTCCGGTTTTCATTTCAAATTCTTCGTTGTTGATGATGATATCCATAGTGTCGTTTTTTATAAATGCTCCGTTTTCAAATGTTTTTGTTAATGAAAAAGGAATTAATTGGGCTTTTGTTTTGTTTGTTTTGAACCATTCTGAAATTGCTTCATCATCAGCGTCATAGATGAGATAATCGTTTTCTGTTTGGTTCATTGTTATTCTAAATTTTGATGCGATATAGTTTTCATATTTATATTCGTATCTGTCCAAATGATCTGGACTTATATTTGTTATTATGGCTATGTCTGGTCTGTATTTAATGTTTCCGTCTAACTGAAAACTGCTTAATTCCAAAACATAGCAATCGTAATTTTCTT
>JAYTGH010000410.1:0-1565 GCA_043733645.1 Flavobacterium sp.
ACAGGTAACAGAGTTGTTGTCAACGGTGTTCTTGATAAACGTGAGGTTACTGTACTTTACGATAAATTGTTGACTATTCAGCCGTATCAAGCTTCTGGTTTATATGGCCATAATATTCATCATCGTTGTAAGTTAAATCGTAAGATTACTTATTTACCATCTACTCAAACTATTAAAGGTCAACAATATTATTGTTTGTTTTTACCATTTATTACCGGAGGTACTTCTGGCACAACTGCTGCCACTTATTTTGCTGCAAATTCTTGTATGCAATTTAAAAACGCGATTTAAAAATAAAAATTATTTTCTATAATATAATTATAGAGTTAATTATGACTCGAGTATTCAGACCCAAATCCTTGCAAAAGATTGGTAAAACAGCGAAAAGCTCTGACTTACACACACATAATTCTAACAGGGTAGTTAACCCTAACGAACTCTTGTCTCAAGATGTTTTGTATAGTGTTACACTGCGACGCGGACAGGGGATTGATCTTGGTAGAAATTCCCCTGACTCCCGCTTCGCTACTTATCTTTGTTCTATCTCGTCTCGTCACGCTTTATCAATTGAAAAATCTGGTAAAGAAGCTCATTTTCAATGCTTAATTTTAACTAAAATACCTTTGAACATCATAAAGGAAAAAATACGTTATATTTATTTTCATTGGACTGATGCTCAAAAACGACACGCTTTACACATTGTGCCTCACAATGACATTGATATTTTATATGAATATGTTTGTAAACAGTTTTGGGTTGAACTCCCAAATATGGATCATATTTATAACCCAATTTGGTCGACTTTTGGTCATCGTAATAGAGAAATTCCTCCTGAAATTTGTTATCATCTTGAAAGGCCTTATGTTTATCTTTCTAATGATTTATGTAAAAACCATTGTTATCATCCAACCAAATGTATAAATGCTAAATTTCACACCCCGGCGTGGTAATTTATTAAAGGTATATTATTAGGGGCCGGTACATCACCTCCGGCCCCGGAATTGCGTTTAATAATAAAAATTTATTTTCTAATGTTATATTATAACCATTAACGTTCAAAGAATGGCATACCGTAAGAGAATACTTAAAAAGAAACCTGTGGTTTCTCGTAGAAAAACTTCTCTCAAATCTCTGGTCCATAAGGTTATGTTGAAAGATGAACAACCTCAATGGTTTTCTCAATCTGATAATGCTTTATATGGAACCTTGTATCATAATTCCATTTATACATGGAATATATTTAATCAAGACCTTTGGGGTGTAACAGCTGCAAGTTCTAATGAATTTGCAAGAACTGGTGATATGATTCACGTTGATCATTGGGATTTGAATTTGAATATTCAAAGCTCTACAGCTACATCAGCTTCAATGTATTTTAGAATTATTATTTTAAAAGCAAATCCTGTTTATGCTCTTGCAGGACCAAATAACAGTGGTTTAGGTCTTTCTGATATATTTGTTGGTGGAACAGGTAACAGAGTTGTTGTCAACGGTGTTCTTGATAAACGTGAGGTTACTGTACTTTACGATAAATTGTTGACTATTCAGCCGTATCAAGCTTCTGG
>JAYTGH010000411.1:0-4714 GCA_043733645.1 Flavobacterium sp.
CTCATATTGTCATAATCACCAAAAGGTTCGTTTGGGTCGGTAAGTACAACCTTGTAACCGTTGTATAGATCATAATCTTTATAAGCTGTTGGCAATGTAGTTGTTCTTACCCATTTACCGTTTTCTTGATAAACATACTCTCCTTTTCTGACGTCATAGTACGTTTCTGTAGCCGGAATGTAATAATAGGTAGCGTTGTCACTCCCTGCTACTCCCCAATCCGGAAGAGTAACTGTTGTTTTGACCTGAGCCTGAACTGAACCGAATGCAATACACAATACTGCAACCAGCAAAAATTTTGGTAATTTCATAATTATTGTTTTTAAATTAGAACTAAATCTGTGAACCTCAAAGTTATATTTATCAGCAAAAAATGTGTTTTACTATTAATTTATTAAATTATATGATTCACAGTTTTCAATATGTTCAAAATGACAATGTAATTAAGAACCCGATAGTTCGGATTTTCAATCCGTGGATGCCAAAAACCAACTTTTCAGCATTTTCAAGGCTTCGCAGCCTGCGAACGGTCTACTGGGTCATGCAAACGGTCTACTGGGTGATGCAAAAAAGTTTCTGTGTTTTACTTTTTAGGTTCTAACTGTTGCAACTCATTCTCTATCCCTTTCAGCAACAGAACTATCCTTTATTTATAGTCTTCGACGACTTACACAAACCAATATAGAAGCTGATTTCTTATTTTTTATTAAAATTTTAACACTTGAAATTAAGTAAGGTATTCTTTAATTTTTTAAATTCGTAAGTATAACCTTTAAATAATTTCGTTTATGAAAAAACAAGAAGTTTTCCGACTGTATACCTTTTCGGACGCCACCCTTGTCACCAAGGGATTAGAAAAAGTTGCTTTTATGCAACGTGATGCTACTCAATTTGACAGTTATGGCATTACCGCCACGAACATTACTAACTTAAAAAACAGCCTCAACACTTTTGCAGACCGCCTTACCGATGTGGAAGCCCTAGGTGACCAAACACAAGCCACCGAGAATAAAGATAGAAAAGCAGAAGAGCTACGCGTAGCCATAGCAGATGTCATGACCCGAGTAAGATTGACTTTTCCCGAAGAATCCCCGAAGTATCGAAAATTTGGTACCGATACTTTATCTAAACAAACCGATGCCGAGTTACACATAACCGCCAAAAGAGTAGTACGTGTGGGTACTGAACTATTAGCTGAACTAGCGTCTAACGGACTAACTCAAGATATGCTGGATACCATTTCTACCTCGGCAGATAAATTCGCAGATGCTATCGTGGCAATGAAAATAGAAATTGGCGACCGTGATATAGAACAGGAAGACCGCGTAGAAGCCGGCAACGCTATATACACCATCTTAGCAAAATATACCTCTCTTGGGCAATCTATTTGGGAAACCAGTGATGTAGCCAAGTTTAATGATTATGTGCTCTACAATACCATCAGTGGCGAAGCGGAAACTCAGGCACCCCCTACTCCTTAAATTCAAATACCACTACCACAATTAAATGCGAAACCCTTTCAGTGATGAAAGGGTTTTGTTATATAGACACCTGATAGGTGTGAAAATTAAATCTTAAAAATAAAACTCTCGCTAGGTCTTACGCTCAATTGGATAGTTCCTTTGCCATCAGTTACTTTTAACTGCGCGGTACTTCCGTAGAGTTGGTCTTTTATGTTATATAATCCGTCTTTGATATTCCAAGTTTTGATAACATCTTCTGGTATTTTCAGCTCAAAATCGCTTGTTGTTACCCAGGAAAAATTCGCTACAACAATCAGTTTTTCTTTTGTTGTCCAACGCACATAAGAATAGATACCTGGTCCATACTGTTTGGTTTCATTTCGGTTAATAGTTTGGATTTCTTTGAATTTTCCCATCAAAGCATCACTTTTTAAAGTAAAGTTTAGTAAGCGTTTGTAGAAATCCCGTAAATCGGCTTCACTTTTTGAAAGTTGCCCACCGTTAAATTTACCACCATTCATCCAGCGTTGGTGATGTGGCACTCCAACATAATCAAAAATAGAGGTACGAGAATGGGTGCCAAAACCACCATTTTCTTTGCCATCTTCGCCCACTTCCTGCCCGAAATAAATCATCGTTGGCGAAGAACTAATTGTTGCCGAAACAACCATCATTGGTTTTCCTTTTTCGGGAGTTCCTGCAAATTCGGGACTTGCTAAACGCTGTTCGTCATGATTGTCTAAAAAGTGCAGCATATGATGCTCAATATCGGCCATGCCTTTTTGAATATCTGACAATGCATCGGGCATGATTTTGCCTTGTATTACGGCTTTTAAATGATCATAAGTTTCTACTTTGTCATACAGATAATCCACTTTCCCAAGGTTAATGTAGTTTCTGTATTCTTTAGGGTTATACACCTCAGCAATTAAAAAAGCTTTTGGATTCTTCATCTTGATGGCAGAATTCATATAGCTCCAAAACTCATAAGGCACCATTTCGGCCATATCATAACGGAAACCATCTACCCCTTTTGCTGTCCAGTATAAAGCAATATCACGGAATTTTTTCCATGAACTTGGTACGTCTTTGTCTTTCCAAAACTCATAATGTGCTTTGCAGTCTTTTTTATCAAACCCTTCAGGAAGCTCAGGAAAATCTTTTGAGCCATCGGGTTTAATGCCGTAATTTACTTTTACGGTTTCATACCAATCATTGATATCAGGCTTTGCCTGGCGCGAACCATTGCCTGTCCATTTTGCAGGATATTCGGTAAACTTACCATCAATTAACAGATTTTTTTCACCATTTAAAGGCTTGTAGTTATCGGAAGTTGGAACTTCAAATGCTTTGCCCGGTATGTAATAAAAGTTATTGTTTTTAGCATATTCTACAGAAGTATTGTCCTCTGCACCAAAATCGGTAACGCCTTTCGGATTACTAAGGCTGTGGTAATTTCGCGCAATGTGATTGGGTACAATATCGATAATGACTTTCAAACCATTCTTATGCGTTCGGGCAATTAAGGCTTCAAATTCTTCTAATCTTTTAGCTGGATTAACTGATAAATCTGGATTTACATTATAATAATCTTTTACGGCGTAAGGTGAACCTGCACGACCTTTTACTACATCGGGATCATCATTGGAAATACCGTATTTCGTATAATCTCTAATCACATCATGATGCGGAACGCCCGTGTACCAAATATAAGTTACGCCCAGTTTTCTGATTTCCTGCAAAGCTTTATCTGTAAAATCATTGAACTTCCCTACGCCATTTTCTTCAATCGTTCCCCAGGGTTTGTTGGTGGTATTTTTGTTTCCGAACAAGCGAGTAAAAACTTGATAGACAACCTCTTTTTTTGGCGTATTAATTACTTTGTGTTTGGCACTCATAGTGGTCTTTTTTTGAGCAAGAGTGGTGTTAGCTATAACACAACTCATAACTACGGCAAATGTTAAACTTGTTTTCATACTATACTTCCGACTTAAAATAGGTTCAATAAGTCATAGTCACAAATATAGAAATATATGTAACATAAATAATTCTTAATAAGCCTTTTCATTGTTCCTAATTTCATAAATTTGGCACAAAAATATTTTCATTGAAAAAGTTACTTTTTTACATCGGATTATTGCTCTTTACATTGAATAATATAAATGCGCAAAAAACATCCAAAATAATCGTTGAACATGCTGACCATTTTGATGTCGACGAAACGCTTTTTCCCGGTGCAGCCTTGCTTCAGGGAAACGTTAGAGTAAATCACGAAGGTGTTATTTTTACTTGCAACAAAGCCTATTTTTTCCAAAAAGAAAACTATATCAAAGCCTTTGGTGAGGTCCAAATGGTGCAAGGTGATACACTTTTTCTAAATAGTAAATACGCAGAATACAATGGAGAAGTAAAACAAGCTTACGCCACAGGAAATGTAGTCATGCGTTCACCCGAATCGACTTTGGTAACCGATACCATCAAATTTGATAGGAATACACAGGAAGCTTTTTACAATTCAAACGGAACTATTACCAGCAAAGAAAACACACTGAAAAGCAAATCCGGAAGGTATTTTGCCAACGAAAAGAAGTTTCGATTTTTGACAGCCGTAACGATTACCAATCCAAAATATATCATCAAGTCCAATCATTTAGATTATTATACCAACTCCGGTCACTCCTATTTGTTTGGACCGTCAACCATAACGAGTAAAGAGAATTTTATTTACACCGAAAAAGGATTTTACGATACCAAAAAGAACTTTGCCTATTTTCTCCGAAAATCATACATCAAATACAAAGACCGAAGAATTGAAGGCGACAGTTTGTATTACGACCGAAACCGGGAATACGCTTCAGCAACCAATAATGTAAAGATTACCGATTCAATCAATAAAGGAGTCATCAAGGGGCATTATGCCGAAATTTATCGCAATCTAAAAACCGAAAAAGATTCGATGATGATTACCAAAAGAGCCGTTGCCATATCATTGGTAGAAAAGGACTCAATGTACATACACGGAAAAAAAATGTTGATTACAGGAAAAACAGGAGAACGCATTGTTCGTGCTTTCAATAACGTTCGCTTTTATAAAACCGATATGAGTGGTAAGTGTGATTCGATACATTCTGACCAAAAGAAAGCCTTAACAAAACTCATTGGCAGACCGATACTTTGGAATTATGAAAACCAGATGACTGGCGATATTATGCATCTTATTGGCAATAACAATACCGAAAAACTCGATTCAC
>JAYTGH010000412.1:0-4713 GCA_043733645.1 Flavobacterium sp.
TTTTTCTTGGGTTGAAGGAGAAATGAGCTTGAATGAAAATTTTTCTTTCCGAATATTTTCTAAATTCCAAACAGAGCGCGCCCAAACAAACATTTTAAAGGAAAATAAGGTGGGCGAAGATAAAAAGTAAAACAACGGCAACTCAGAACTGGCACTGTGTAACGTTAATCCCTCTAATTCGCTTAAAGGTTTTACGGCGTTGTAAAGCTCGTTCATGTAATCATCAAAAGTTTTAATGGTTTTTATAAAAGGGTTAAATTGAAACAATACCGAATCGCTGTTCTGAAAAATATACGCGTCGAGTGAAATTTTATATCTCAACATAATTTTTTCAATTTCATCGGGTGTTAAATTTGATTCGTTGCGGATACGTTTATAAACACCATTCGGGTGCAAACTAAATAATTCTGTAAGTTCTAAAACAGCTTCCGAAGTTTTATTAAAACGCGATAATAAACTCTGAAATATAAAAGATTGGAGTGTAAGTTTTTTTTTCATGACAAAAGTACAATGCTGAGGTGGTTAATAAAACTTCGCAAAATTAGCGAAATAAAAATATATCTTTAGCGAAAATGGGTCAAGAAATTTGTAAAATAATTTTCAACTTTGCACATAACATTACACAATAATTAAAAGTTTATTCTTCACGCGTTTTTTTGCGTTTAAATCAAAAAATATACAGCCACCTTAAACAAAAAAAATCTCGGTGCACAAAGTACAGCCGAGATACGAAGGTTAATTGCTTCCGCCTATCGGAAACCAACAATTGGAAGCGCATTAACAACTTAAAAATTTTATATCATGAAACAACGTTTTCTTTCCTTTTTTCTATGGGTAAGACAGCAAAAGTACATTTATTTTTTGCTTTTACCAATTTTATTTTCTGTATTTATGTATGCTTGTAGAAACGAAAATCTTACTTCTTCTCCAGATAACTCTGTTACAAGTGATGGTGTTATGTCTTTGAGCTATGAAATCGAAGAGCTTCATTACAAAAAAGTCGACGAAACAAGTGGTACTGTATCTGACTTGGAGAAAATTGCACAAATACCCTCGGTAACACGCGAAAAAATTCAATTTGCAATTTTTGAAGATGGTAGTTTTGAGCGCATTTCTCAGAGGATGGAACCACAAATAATTAAATTAAAAGCCCCAAACAATCAAACACTACCAGATAAAGTTCCAAAGTCAGTGCTTTCTAAACTTGATAGGAATGGCACATCTCACTTTTTTGATAAAGATAATAACGAGCTTTATAGTTTTAAATTAACAAAACAGCAATCGTTCAAAGCAATAGTTGATAATGTAAAATCGGGACAGCTAAGTAAAGATGCGTTTGCAAATGTAATTTTAGGTTTTTCAACTTATGACAATCTTGATAGTTTATTAAACTCTTCAAAAAGCAGTGGCGATAATGTGACCCAAGTTGGTGAAGGAATTTTACTTATTACACATATTGCTCCTTCAGAAACCTTTAATTCTGGAGTAAAATTTCGAACACCACATAATTTTAAAACCGAAACTATTTTAGACACTAAAAACAAAATTATGTTAGGTGCAAGAACCTCGAATGAATCTGGAAACGAAATTTTTCAGTTCATACCAAGGTATAGTCTTGATGCAAAAGGAAGTCCCCAAGTTGATTTTGTTCATAAAGAATTGACCGATTACGAACATCCATCTAAAAAAGTGATAAAATCAATCTCGGAATCCTATTACGCCAATCTCAATTCTCAAATCAATTTTCATTAATTTTCAAATCTTATAAAATGTACAAGATTCAAAAAATCGTAGCAATATTTTTAATAATTTGCTGCTCATCCAATACAATTTTCTCACAACGCAATGTTTTTTTTGTTCATGGTTTCAGTGGTAGTGATAAATCGTGGCAAGATCTTGCTGGAAATTTAACCAGTACTTTTCCTGGTATTCAAAATGTATCAAATCACACTTATGATACAGACAACGGTATTCAGGGGTTTGTAACTTCATTTACCAGCCAGAACTCGAATTCTTTATTTGACCAAGTAAATGACTTTGCTATTTGTCACAGCATGGGAGGTTTAATGATGCGTAATTTCGATTTAAATCCGATAAATACTGGTAAAATTGGGGGTATCATTACTGTCGGCACTCCTTTAAAAGGAGTCCAAATAGCAAATTCATTCAACGATTTAACCCTAAAAAACTTTTTAGATAATGCGTATTATCAACTAAAAAAAGGGTTGAATTTTGATGGTCTTCAGAGTGTGGAATTAAGCATTAAACCTGAATTACAACAACTCATTGATGGAGTAGAAGCATTTAAATACGATAATTTTGTCAACAGTTCTGGTTTCAAACTGAGCCAAACTACGATAAATGATTTAGCAGTAAATACTTATAACGCAAACTATCAAGATGTCATTAAAAGTGCGACTTCTACGCGCAAACTCAGCATTTGGGGTAATGAAGCTGACCCAGCTTTTTGGCGGCTTATTGGAAGCCTCAAATATCATGACACACCAGACAGTGGCGTTATTGCTAGAAATAAACTGGCTGATGGGTTTGCGACTCTGAGAGACTTATATGCTAATAGTGGCTTCCCTGGATGGGTTTTTTTAGGGAGTGACCGATTTTATCAGGCGCAATTGTACCAAGACGCAGTTGACTGGGTATTAAATACATCTACAACGGGCTGGCAACGCGTTATAGGTGCTGGTGATTTTGAACGTCAATCGCTATGTACTACTTCTAAAACGATTAATTGGAGCGATCTTTCTTATTGTTTCAATCACTATGGAAGTAATTATCAGGCACAGCAAAGCTGCATAAACCAATATTCATATAACGTAACAGTATGCTATACACCATTTGGTAATGCTGGCTCAGATGGTCTAGTTGTCGCGAGTTCCGCCATAGGGCAATACACAAACAGTTGGAGTAACGCTGAAGCAGAAGTTAGAGTAGATATTCTCAATCATGCTGATGAACCAGCTAATAATCAAAAAATGAGAGATGCTTTCAGGGGTATTTTCACTAATCAGACTAGCTATTTCAAACTATAAATATTTCTTAACAAACTTGTCGGTGGATATGATTATCCTCCAACAAGTTTTTTTCCAAAAAATTATGAAGCTATTTCCTTTATATTTCCTGTTTGCAATTTGCTTTCTTAGTTCTAAGTGTAATAAAACTAACTTAGATACAACAACTACAACAGTTGCCAAAGATACTTTGGTTACAAGTATCAAGCCTTTATGGTCGTTAGTAACAAGTAACGATAAAACTTGGAACGATGGTTTCGATATTGCTGAACCAGTTATTTATGGTCAAAATGTTTTGGTCTCCACTATTTTAAATAAGTATCAAGTTTTCAGAATGCTCAATTCTCAAACAGGTTCAGAAGTTTGGAATTGGCAAGATTTTTTTAGAAAGCTCAATTACGATTCATCAAATTATAGTATTCGATTTCCATACATTAAAACAAATAAAATGGTTTGGTCGAGTTTCAATGAGATTTATTCGATAGATTTGGAAACGGGAAACACAATTTGGAAAAATTTATATGCTGATAAATATGGATTTCAATGTAAAGGTGTAGCAGATAATTTTTTTATTCAATCCTGGAGTCCTGTAACTGGAAATAATTTAGGACCTGGTGATATGGTTTATAATGGCAATTTAATTACTGGTTCTTTCAAATTTTTAACTATACCTAAATATGATACTACTGATGTAACACCTAATAACGGAAGAACTGGCGTAATACTTGGAACAGCACCTTTTATAAATTCGTCAGGAGATACGATGCTTATTATTAGTTACGCAGACCAACCTGTAACAAAAGACTATTTATTCAGAGATGCTTTTGGTGTTTATAATTTTTCCAAAAATAAATGGCAAATAGAGCGTGTACCTATTGGATTACCATCAATTACTGGTATCAATTTTACACCAATTGTCAAAGATGGAAAAGTATTTCATTGTAAGGTAGGTTTGGTAACTTGCCATGATGTTAATACAGGTGAACTATTATGGAGTTACAATCAAATTGGGAATGCAAACTTTTTATTTTCTGGTATTTTAGTTGCAAACGGAAAAGTATTTGCTAATGCAGGCAATGGCGTTTTACACTGTATTGAAATTGCAACTGGTAAACCATTATGGCAAACTGAATCAGCAGGTTCATGTTCTGACATGGCATATTTAAATGGCATCATTTATTTTGTAGGAGGTAGTGATGGTTTACTGCATGCTGTTGATGAAACAAAGGGTAAAACTATTTGGAAAGTCATTTCACCCGATGATGGTAAAGCTATAAATAAAATTAGTGGAACATTTACAAGGTTTTGTGCCGTAGTACCAGGTGTTGATGGTACAAAAGGAAGAATTGTTACGCATACAGGTTATAATATTTATTGTTTTGAAGCAGCCAAATAAATTTCATGAAACAGAATTTTTTTTATTTTTCAATCATTTTGATATTTATTGGTTGCAATAGTTGCAGTAAAGATAATTCTACCCAATTAGTAAACGGTGTGGCAGTTTCACTGCCACACCTATGGGTAACACAAACTATTACAGATAATTCAAAACAGAGTATAGGCCCTGTCTTTTCATCTATTGTTTACAATGGAAATGTTTTAGTCAGTGGGTTAAAAAATGGAGATAATTCACTAATTATGATCAACTCTCAAACTGGAGAAAAAATTTGGGAATGGCAAGACTGGA
>JAYTGH010000413.1:0-4711 GCA_043733645.1 Flavobacterium sp.
TCGTTCCTCGGAATGACAAAAGAACAAGAAAATGGAATTAAAAGACAAACTTATATCCTCTTTTATGGCGTTCGAAGAAAGCATCGATGTGCACAATGAATTGCACGATGTTCGTACTTCGGCTATAAAAAATTTTGAAAATAAAGGTTTCCCAACCAAAAAAGAGGAAGCATGGAAATACACTTCACTAAATGCTATTTTAAAAAATGACTATTCGGTGTTTCCAAAACACGAAAATGCAGTAGAGTTTAAAGATGTAAAAAAATATTTTCTCCACGAAATCGACACACACAAAGTTATTTTTGTTGATGGAAAATTCAGTTCATTTTTATCGGCAACAACTCACGATGGATTAGATGTTTGCTTAATGTCATCAGCATTGAATAAACCAAAATACAAAATGGTAATCGATGAATATTTCAACAAAATAGCGAGCAAAGACGAAACGTTGACAACCCTAAATACGGCTTTTGCCAATGAAGGAGCCTACATCAACATCCCGAAAAGTAAGGTTGTAGAAAAGCCAATCGAAATCATTTACTTCTCTACCGGAGTAGAAAGTGCTTTGATGGTTCAGCCAAGAAACTTGGTAATCGTTGGCGAAAATGCGCACGTTCAAATCATCGAAAGACATCAATCGTTAAACGAAACCCGAGCCAACGGCGAACGGAGCGAAGCTAATTCGGTGCTGACCAATTCGGTTACTGAGATTTTTGCACAAAAGCGCGCTATAGTTGATTATTACAAAATCCAAAACGATTTGCAATCGGCAAACCTGATTGACAACACGTATATTTCTCAAAAACAAGAAAGCCGGGTTTCGGTTCACACTTTCTCTTTTGGGGGAAACATCACAAGAAACAACCTGAATTTCTATCATTTTGGAGAACGAATCGATTCTACTTTAAAAGGAATTACCATCATTGGCGACAAGCAGCATGTTGATCATTATACTTTGGTAAATCACGCAACGCCAAACTGCGAAAGCCATCAGAACTACAAAACCATTTTAGCTGGCAGTTCAACTGGAGTTTTCAATGGAAAGATTTATGTAGAAAAAGAAGCGCAGAAAACAGATGCTTTTCAGCAAAACAACAATATTCTATTGGGCGACAAAGCCACAATCAACGCAAAACCGCAACTGGAAATTTTTGCCGACGATGTAAAATGTTCTCACGGTTGCACCATTGGGCAGTTAGATGAAAACGCAATGTTTTATATGCAACAGCGCGGAATTCCGAAGAAAGAAGCTAAAGCTTTATTGATGTATGCCTTTTCAAATGAGGTTATCGAAAGCATTAAAATCCCGGAACTAAAACAACGAATTACTAAAATCATTGCTACGAAATTGGGCGTGAATTTAGGGTTTGATTTGTAATTTTAGTTCTTAAATACTAAGTAATTTAGGATTCATCTTTGGTTGTTTTAACAAGACCAATGCCCGAAATAAAGAATACAGCTCCTAAAATTCCATAAATAATAAGCGATTTTATATCGCGCTCACCGCCAGATGTGTTAGCAAATACTACTGCGGCATAAATAAGACCACCTATTCCTAAAACCGTAAGTAAACCGCCGAAAAGTCGTTTCATGTTCATAATTCTATCTTTTTAGATTAGAATCAAAGATATCATCACAATCAGCTTATACTATTATAAGATTTCGGGAAAACCTTATACTATTACAGCATTCATTTCTTAATACTTGCCACAACATCACTTAAAAATCCATTCTGACAATCACTAAAATCATAGGGAGTGAATTTAGGGTTTGATTTATAGTTAAAATTGCTTTCCTATTTGTCATTTCGACGATAGGAGAAATCTGAGCGAATGGTTCTGGCATTTTTGCCATCCATGTTCCCGCTTTCCATTACAATAAAAATGCTTCCAAATAGGAAGCATTTTTATTTTCTTTGCAATCGGGGCTAGAAGATTAGCCATTTGAGTTTTTTAAAGCTTATTAGCATCCATAAAACGCACTCCGGCGTTGTTAAGCGATTTCAAAATGGTTGGCAACGCCTCATTTGCTTTTGGGTGAATATCGTGAAAGAGGATAATCCCTTTGCGCCACAAAAGTATCAATGTTATCACTCTGTCCGATACTTCGGGAGCTGATATTTTCGAATTCCAATCCTGAGAATCGATATTCCAAAGCATTGTAGTAGCATTTATCGAATTCAGATATTCAGATACTTTTTCGGTTCTCTGACCATAAGGCGGCCTAAAATATTTCCGTTTATTTAAAAAAGGTCTGGCTGACTCAATCGCATTAAAAGTATAGTCGATAGACTCTTTCCAGGTTTCCATATGCTGATGCGATTTGTGAACTTGTCCGTGTGATTCTAACTTATTATTGCCATAAAGCTGCCCTGTTTTTTCCTTAGAAGTTGCATCAATTCTGCTTTGAAGTGATTCCCCCAAAACAAAGAAAATACCATTCAGATTTAATTTATCCAAAGTGGCTATCAGCTTATCAGTCGTGCCACCAGCCGGAGTTGGGCCATCGTCAAACGTCAAAAGAAATTCTTTGTCGCTGTATTCATTTCCAGTAACTTCATTGGTTGAAAGAGGAAGTATTTCACTTGTTGTTTTCGGGAACAGAAATGCCAAACGCGCTAATTCATTCACATAAAAACTATTGAAATTAATAGCATTCTCATACCAGGCTTTTAAATTATCGGGTATTTTCGAATCCAATTCACCCGCTGTTTTCAATACATCGGGCCAAGTACAATTGGTATTTAAAGCAACCGTTTTGTCTAGAGTAGCCTTGTTTTTTATAGCGTGAAGATTCTGTAAAATAAGCTGTTCCTGCTTTTTTTTCCACAAACCAAAAGAAGCAACATTGGCAGATTTAATGTTGTATTTTGCTTTGATAGCTTCAACATCATTCAAATCCTGAATCTCAGTATAACATTTGGCATAAACCAAAATTTCCATTTTGGAAGCATAGTCGAAATTGTCAACAGAATTTAAATCATAAGGCCAAAGAGAGCGGTCCATTTTGGCAACTTTAACCTGAGCATTTGCTGCCATATTGCACAGCAAAAACGCTATCGCAATAAATTTTAACTTACTCATATATTAAACACCTAATTTTTGTTTCATACGCGCAATTCCGTTAGTGTATGCAGGATTTTCTTTAAGAGCTAATGCTTTTTTAAAGTTATCCAACGCATCTTGCCATTGTCCTTTGTTTTCATAAATCTTGGCAATATTATAATACGAGCTGGCTCTAATAGTGTTGGTGTTTGGACCATTAGCCAAATCAATTGCTTTTCTGTTGGCCCAAATAGCTTCAGCTTCGCGATTCAATTTTTGGAATGACAATCCTAAGTTACTATAAGCTTGTCCGTTGTTTGGATTCAGTTCGATAGCTCTTTGGTACAAAGTAACAGATTGTTCTAATTGTTTTGCGTGATAAGCATTTTCACCACTTTTATTTACTTCGACAGATTCAGAAATATCAGATTGGCTGGTGGTTGAAACTTCGTTTAAATCATTTTTGCCTCTTAGACCATCTAAAAAAGTTCCTACACCTTGCCAAGTGCGGGCATCATAAAACTTGTTGATATCCTGAAAAGACCCATTTTCATCAATCATAAAAACAACCCAGGTATTTCCTATTTCATTGTGTGGAACTTTATAAGAGCGGATAAGTGTGTTGCCAATGTAAATAAAAACCCTTGCATCACTCTCATTAGACAAACTTGTTCCCGCTACCGATTCTTTATCAGTGTAATTGTGAACTGCATAAATGTATTTTTGTCCCGATTGTTTCCGGTCAATAGTAATAGTTTCCGGTCCAAAACTATCTACATCATCTACATCCAAATTGGCCATGCTTCCTGTTTTGCTGGCAAAACAAATATGATTTCCGGGATAGGAAATGTGAGAGTCAATGTCTTCAGGATCTTTGCCCCAAGAAAGTACAATTCGCAATCCATCCAATTGATCCATAACGGGACTCAGGGCATAAGTTAAATTATTTACAGGTCCTTTGGTTACCAAAGTCGAATAGCCTGACTTTTTTATGATTAAAGTAGTGTTGTTGTCATCAGTTCCGTTGAAAATTTTAGGAATGCTGATTCTTCCGTTGGCATCGGTTGTTGCGGTAACAGATGTTTCTCCGTTTTTTTGGAAAATAACTTCGGCGCCTTGAATTTTTTGATCTTTAATTACTGCACTCAAAACCTGTATTTGTGTTTTGTCTTGAGCAAAGAGAATAGTGGTTGAAAATAACACTCCAAGAAGTGAAAATTTTAATAGGTTTAATTTCATGTTTTTTAGTTTTTATTTCAAAAGTATTAAAAAAACAGTACCATTTTCAGTTGTCGCTATTATTTTATTTTTTGTGTAATAATTGACTTAAAATCATAAAGTTGGTTTCTTAATACTCCCAACAACATCTCTCAAAAACCCATTAAAATCAAAGGCAGGTTCTTCAGCCAACCCCATACGAACAATGACTAAATCCTGTGAGGGGAAAATCGCCACCATTTGTCCTTGATAACCACTGCAATAATACATATCTCGCGGCACATCCGGGAAATAACCGCTTGCGTTTAGCCAAAATTGTGCGCCATATCTTCCGTTGGAGGTGTTGGTTGGAGTTGCCACATATTTCGCCCAACTTTCATCAAAAAGCTGTTCACCATTCCAATTTCCTTTGTGCAAATACAATAAGCCAAACTTCGCCCAATCTCTTG
>JAYTGH010000414.1:0-4707 GCA_043733645.1 Flavobacterium sp.
TTGGTTATACCAATGTTGGGAAATCAACTTTGATGAACGTTATCAGCAAAAGCGAAGTTTTTGTTGAAAATAAATTATTCGCAACATTAGATACAACGGTTCGTAAAGTGGTCATTAAGAACCTGCCTTTTTTGCTTTCGGATACTGTTGGATTTATTAGAAAACTACCAACACAATTGGTTGACTCTTTCAAAAGTACGCTTGACGAAGTTCGCGAAGCCGACTTATTACTACATGTTGTAGATATTTCTCATCCTGATTTTGAAGAACACATAAGTTCAGTCAATCAAATTTTGCAGGATATAAAGAGCAATGATAAACCTACGATAATGGTTTTTAATAAAATAGATGCTTATAAAAACGAAGTGATTGACGAAGATGATTTAATTACCGAAAAGACCACTAAACATTATACTTTAGAGGAATGGAAAGACACTTGGATGAGTAATGTTGGAGAAAAAAACACCTTGTTTATTTCGGCCACCAACAAAGAGAATTTCGAAGAATTTAGAGAAAAAATATACGAATCAGTTAGAAAAATTCACATCACAAGATTCCCATACAATAAATTCCTGTATCCGGATTATAAAGACGCTGTCGAAAAAGAGTAGCGTTTATCCTATTGAAGATAATAGATATACCCAAAATTAAACCAAACATTCCAGTCGTTTGCTCTGTTTTCGGTATAAATTGTTGGATCAGGATTTAGACCGTCAACCCAATTAGAGAAATAATATTGCAATCTTAAATCTACCATTAAGTCTGACAACTCGGTTAATTTATATCTACAACCTACACTCGAAACAATAGACCAAACGGTTCCTCCACTATTGGTTGTTGCATCTAGATATTTTATGGGTGTTGTAAGAGGTGTATTTAACGGGCCAAGGGTTGACCATGCTTTTGGACTGTAAAAACTAAATTGTCCTCCTAAACTGATAAATGGCGCTAACGAATGTAATGTAGCTGTAAATTCTCTAATACTTAATGGGAAAAACTCTAATTGCATACCAATATTGGTCACAGCCGTACTTCCTCTCATAGCTCGTAATTGATCAGCCGCCAATCCAGTTCTGCTTGGATCAACCCATTTTCCAAAATGCTGCAATTCTGTTTTATTATAAGACAACTCACTTCTTAATTTAAAGTGGTCATTAAAATATGTTTCCGGGGTGTAACAACTACATTCTGCTCTGTAGGAGAAATTCAGGTAATGAATAATACCAATGCCATATCCTGTATTCCCAGCGTTGGTAGCAAAATCATGGCGCTCACCATAATCTGATTGAAAAGCTACAGGACCAATGATTGCACCAATTTCATGGGAAAATCCAAATTGAGCATTGACACCATTTGACAAGCCAAATAACAGCAATAAGGTTATGATAAATTTTTTGGGCATTTGCATACTAATTAGTTCAAATCTCGACAAATATATAAAAACATCAATCAGTTAAAAAATAAAATAAAAAATACTTGGTTTATATACGAAGAAATAAATAAAAAGTTTTAAAACCACTACTTTAATAGGTTTATTCAAGTTTTTTGGGGATAGGAATAAAAGCAATGAGAATTTAAAAAAAAAGAGGTCTCTATTTGAATAAAATGTATATTTGTCCGATTTTACGAAATCGATTTCTTAAAAAAAATTAATAGTATAATTTATGTCACAAAGTATTAACGCATTTATGGAATTGGTTGCAAAAAGAAATGGTCATGAACCAGAATTTATGCAAGCAGTTATGGAAGTTGCTGAAACAGTAATTCCGTTTATTGAACAAAATAAAAAATACCAAAACAAAATGCTTTTGGAAAGAATGGTAGAGCCAGAAAGAGTAATCATGTTCCGTGTTACTTGGATTGACGATGCCGGAAATACGCAAGTAAACCGTGGTTACAGAATTCAAATGAACTCAGCTATCGGACCATACAAAGGAGGAATTCGTTTTCACCCTTCTGTAAACTTGAGTATCTTAAAATTCTTGGCTTTCGAACAAACTTTCAAAAACAGCTTAACTACATTGCCAATGGGTGGTGGAAAAGGAGGTTCTGATTTTGATCCAAAAGGAAAAACGGATATCGAAATCATGAAATTCTGTCAAGCATTTATGACTGAATTATCTAAGCATATTGGTGCTGATACTGATGTTCCTGCCGGAGATATCGGTGTTGGAGGAAGAGAAGTTGGCTATATGTTTGGTCAATATAAAAGAGTAAGAAACGAATTTACCGGAGTTTTAACCGGAAAAGGAATCACTTTCGGGGGTTCATTAATCCGTCCGGAAGCTACAGGTTATGGCGATGTTTATTTCGCTCAAAATATGTTAGCTACCAAAGGAGAAAGCTTCTCAGGAAAAACTGTAGTAGTTTCCGGTTCAGGAAATGTAGCACAATATGCTATCGAAAAAGCAACTGAATTGGGCGGGAAAGTAGTTACTGCTTCAGATTCTTCAGGATATATTTATGATGCAGATGGAATCAACGCTGAGAAATTGGGGTACATCATGGAAATCAAAAACGTAAACTACGGAAGAATCTCTGATTATGTAGCTAAATATCCTTCTGCAAAATTTGTTGCTGGAAAACGTCCTTGGGAAGTTAAATGTGATATCGCATTACCATGTGCTACTCAAAACGAACTAAACGGTGACGAAGCAAAAGCACTTATCGCTAACGGTTGTACTTGTGTAGCCGAAGGTGCAAACATGCCTTCAACTCCAGAAGCCGTTACCGAATTCCTAAAAGCAAAAATCCTTTTCGCTCCAGGAAAAGCTTCAAATGCTGGTGGTGTTGCAACTTCAGGTCTTGAAATGTCACAAAACTCATTGCGTCTAAGCTGGACATCGGAAGAAGTTGACCAACGATTGAAAAATATCATGGCAAACATCCACGAAGCTTGCGTAAAATATGGTACAGATGCAACAGGATATACAGATTACGTAAAAGGAGCAAACATTGCCGGTTTCGTAAAAGTAGCCGATGCCATGCTAGCACAAGGAATAGTATAATTAAAATAAACCAACCAAAACCCTTGAAATGCCATCAGAAATGATGGCATTTTTTGTTTCTAATACAACAATTAGATAATTTTTACGTTTATACTATATTTGTATGTTAATTATTTTCAGATGAAAAAGTACTTTTTCGGGGTTTTATTTCTTTTCTTCCAAATTTGCTTATCACAGCCATTTCAAAACTGGAAAGGTTATTTTTCGTATAATACCATCAAAGATATTTCAGAATCAAGCACAAAAATTTATGCTGCTGCCGAAAACGCTTTGTTTACCAAGAACCTGGCGACCAACGATATCAAAACCATAAACACCATTGATGGTCTTTCGGGACAAACCATTTCAGCAATTTATCATAGCGACACGTTCAACAAAACAATTGTAGGTTATGAAGACGGATTGATGATTGTCGTTAATGATGCCGACGGAAGCATGTTAAACGTTGTGGATATCATTAATAAAAACATTCCCGCTAATATTAAAAGAGTAAATCACTTCATGGAATACGATGGTATCGTCTATGTATCCTGTGATTTTGGAATTGTGCAATATAAATTAGCAACCTTAGAATTTGGCGACACTTATTTTATCGGTCCAGCCGGACAAGAAATAAAAGTCTATCAAACAACAATTTTTAATGGAGACATATATGCTGTGACACAATATAACGGAATCAGAAAAGCGGCAATAACGAATCCAAATTTGATTGATTATGCCCAATGGCAGGTTTTTGATGCTGGTTTTTGGAATGGGATTGTAACTTTCAATAATCAACTTGTAGCAATGAATACCAACAATGGTATTTACCGTCATAATGGGATCAGTTTTCAGCAAATAGGAACTTTAGGACAACCAGGTTTAGACCTTAGGAGTAATTCAAATTACCTGGTCGCGACATGCGCAAACAAAGTTATCATTTATAATCAAGGCCTTAGCCAGGTTGCAACCATTCTTAATTCACAGATAACTTCAATTCCGGTAACTTTTACGTGCGCAACGGTTGTCAATAGTAGTATTTACATCGGAACAAATGAAAACGGAATCGTTTCTTCTCCAATAAATTCTCCTACTAATTTTGAATTTATAATGCCTAACGGACCCGTTCGGAATAATATATTTTCGATAAATAGTTCGTCCTCAAATTTATGGGCAGTCTACGGAGGTTATGATATTTTATATAATCCCTACAATTACACACCCTCTACTGGTCTGACTGCACTTGGAATAAGCAAATACAATGAAACTGCCGGCTGGTTAAACATACCGTATAGCGACGTTCTTGGCGCAAAAGCGTTGGTCCGGATTGCCGTAAATCCAAACGACGAAACACAGGCTTATGTTGGCTCCTATCATAACGGATTATTAAAAATTGAAAACGATATTCCAACAACCCTTTATGATAATACTAACAGTACATTGGATATAAGTGTTGGTAGCGAAATTTGGGTAAACAGTACAACTTTTGATAAATCTGGTAATCTATGGATGACCGACAGTAGGACACAAAAGGCACTACAGGTTTTAAAATCAAATGGCACATGGCAATCTTTTGATATGCAAACGATTTTAACGGATTATGCAAGCAATGATTTTTGTAAAATAGCCATCGACAAAAGCGGAACAAAATGGATTGCCACCTATAAAAATGGCGTTGTTGCCTTCAATGAAAATTCGAGTGTTGGATTTAAAAAAATAT
>JAYTGH010000415.1:0-1560 GCA_043733645.1 Flavobacterium sp.
TGACTTTAGATTTCTATTCGGGTGCTTTGATGGCGATAGACTCGGCCAAAGTTTTAGGGATGAATGTTGACATCAAAATTTTAGATTCACAAGAGACTAAAAATTCTTCCAATATAGCAGCTTTGGTGCAGCAAAATAATCTTCAAAGTATGGATGCCATTGTTGGACCATTTTATCAATCAAATGTCGAAAAACTAGCAGAATTGGTTGAACCAACTAAGACTCCGGTTATTTCTCCGTTATCAAAGGAAGACGGAAAAAAGTATTCTAATTTATACCAGTCGATGCCGCTACCAGACGTTTTACGCAGTTCTATTTTTAACTTCATGAAAGCCAAAGGCGGTAATATTGTAGCGGTGATTGACACTAAAAAGGGAAGTGTAAAACAGTATATTCAAAGCTTTCAACCTGATATCAAAATAGTTGGATTAAGCGAAAAGGGAAGTTTTGTTGCCGATAGTTTAAAAGCAACATTTCAAAAAGACAAACTCAATTACGTAGTGCTGGCTTCTGAAAGCACCGGAATGATTTTAGCCACTACTAATGCAATGTTGGCTGCGCAAAAGGAGTATCAAGTGCAACTGGTAATTTTGGAACAAAACGACACTTTTGATTTTGAGGAAATTTCGTTGACACGATTAACAAAATTACAACTTTTGTACCCGTCTTTTTCCAGACCAAACGAAACCGATGAAGCCAATCAATTTGATGCGAAGTATAAAAAAATCAATAAAATAATACCCAATCAATATGCCATTCGAGGCTTTGATGTGACATTTGACACCTTACTTCGATTATCGCAAGACAAAACTTTTGAAGAAACAGTTCAGGCATCGCCATCGGAACAAATAGAAAACAAATTTGATTACGTTCAAAATGCAACCTATGGTTATTCCAATAATGGAATTTACATCTTGTATTACGACACCGATTTAACCATAAAAGAAGCATTATAATGACCACATCAATCATCAGATATTTAGGTGAACTAAGAACTTCATCCATGCATTTACAATCGGGAACCGAAATTCTGACCGATGCGCCAACAGATAACCATGGTAAAGGCGAAGCATTTTCTCCAACTGATATGGTGGCTAATTCTTTGGGAACTTGCATGATTTCGATTATGGCTATAAAATCAATGGATTTGGATATAGAATTGAAAGGTTCAACAGCCGAAGTCACTAAAATTATGCAATCCGAACCAAGAAAAATTGCCCGAATAGAAGTGATTTTAAATATGGCAGTAGCCACTTCTGATAAAAACAAAACCATACTTGAAAGAAGCGCAATGACGTGCCCTGTTTTTTTAAGTCTGCATCCCGATATTGAAAAGGTAATTACTTTTAATTGGAAGTAAAGAATGAATAGAGAAAAGAATAAAGAATATGGATTTCTTTTTCAGCATAATTATCTTTTCTCTTTCATCTTTTCTCTATTCTCTTTTTAAATGAATCCACAACAACAACTTCTCATCAAACTCGCCCATACCAAAATGCCTTTCGGCAAATATGAAGGCTACTATCTTATTGATTTACCCGAGTATTATGTGGTTTGGTA
>JAYTGH010000416.1:0-4696 GCA_043733645.1 Flavobacterium sp.
ACAAAATGGAAAGTTGGCACTTTGTGCTTTGGCATTTGACAAACAATTAAATAAAGTTGATTTCCCTACGTTTGGTAATCCTACAATTCCTGCTTTCATATCTCTTTGATATTGATTTTATTTTAAAAAGTGTGCAAATATAGTGTAATAAAATCAAGAAGCAAAGACTAAAAAGTGACGTTGGTTTATTGTCTGAATTCGAGACTGGAGATAATTGCCTCTTCTTCTTTGGTAGCTAAAAGTCCCGAGATATCCCAATAGCTAGTTATAATGGAATTCTTTTTATTATAAAGTGTTTTTTCTTTAAAAACCTCACTATCCTTGTAAGTAAAATTATGAGTACTGAAATTAGTCGTTACCATATAGTTTTTAACTTCTATATCAGTCTTCATATTTTTTTTATCAATACGCTCAAAACCAATTTCTTCTTTAGAACTTACTAAATAATAATTTGAACCATCTTGACGATATATTGTTTTAAACAATGACTTATAAATATTCTTAGAACCAACCGAAGTTTTGTCTTTTATATTATTAATAATAGCGGGCGAAACGAATGAACTTACTTCAACAATGAGTTTCTTTTTTCTGTCATATAAAATTGTGAAATCATCCCGTAATTCCTTTGTATCAGCAACAGGAGTAACGCTAATAATATTGTAATCATCGTTTTTAGAATACGATTTTATTAAGAACTCGTATTCTTTTTTGGCGTTAGTTTCTAAAATTGGATCTAAATATTTAAAGTTATAGTAATTCTGCATAAGATCATTCAGGTTATATCCGAGCACATCATTAGTAAAATCTTCTTCTACTAATCCGTATGATCTATTTTGCTCAACCAAAATATCTGTTTTACTATTTTTAGGATTTCCCAGAAGCTGAAAATTTATCAGTCCGTCATTGTAATAAGAATCAGTTCCATTTATTTTAAAAAATTCTCTGGTATACACTTTTAAACGGGCGGGAACATTTAGTTTTTTAATTGAACTTTCTACGAGGTCTTTCAGGATTTTTTGCGGATGTTGCTTTGTGACAATAATTTCATCAAGGTCAGTAATGTTACTCTTCAGATAAAAAACATTCTTTTTTTCTTTTAGAATATTCGACCTCAATTTGATTGCATTATAAGAGGAATGTGTTACCTCTATATTGGAAACACCATTTAAAGTAAAAGTCACAGCCCCTTCGGCATTACTCAACAAAGTTTGCTTTGTTTTAGTAATAAAAACTGTTGCATCTTCTATCGGAAGATCGGTATCAATATCTTTTAAGACCATAGTCTTTTCCTCGTTTTGAGACAAAAGGCTGCAGCTTGAAATCAAAAGCAATAGTACAATTATTCTTTTCATAATAAATTTACGCTAATCAAAGCTAACAAAATACTTTAAAAAAAAACAAAATTATTCGACCAACTGTTAAATATTTGATATAAATATATTATTTTCATTAAAAAATTAATTTAAAAAATATTAAATTGCGGAACTAACATCTAACCAAACATTTTATGAAAAAAATTACTTTACTATTAATGGTTGCTCCGATTTCGGTAGTTTTTGCACAAAAAGAACCCAACGAAACAAAATCAGACTCAACAAAAGTTCAAGCACTACAAGAGGTTCAAATTGTAGGTTCGAGAAATGCTAAACGAACGGTATTAAATTCGGCCGTGCCTATCGATATTATCAATGTGAAAGATGTAACGACTCAAAGCGGTAAAATTGAAATCAATGAATTGCTTCAATATTTAGCGCCCTCTTTTAATGCCAATAAACAATCAGGTTCTGACGGAGCTGACCACGTTGACCCAGCTTCATTAAGAGGAATGGGACCCGATCAGACTTTGGTTTTAATTAACGGGAAAAGAAGACATCAATCTTCGCTAGTTAATTTATTTGGAACTCGTGGTCGTGGAAATACTGGAACCGATTTGAATGCTATTCCGGTCAGTGCCATCAAGCGCATTGAAATACTTCGTGACGGAGCGGCAGCACAATATGGTTCAGATGCCATTGCGGGTGTAATCAATATCGTTTTAAATGACAATGTCAATGAATTCAATGGTTCGATAACTACCGGAATATACAGAAATGATGCTCAAGGCGATTTTCTACCTGGAACTCCAAATACGCCGGGGTATGAATTAGACCAGAATGGAAACGGAAATTCTTATGGCAAAGACCATAAGTATGACGGATTTTCACTAAAAGCCGGAGCTAACTATGGCGTTAAAATCGGTAAAGATGGCGGATTTGTAAACTTTACAGGAGAATATTTATCAAAAGACAAAACATTACGTCCAAGTTTTGATTTTAGAAAAGGTTTTGGTGATGCCGAAATTAAAAGCTATAATTTGATGGCGAATTTACAATTACCATTAGGGAAAAATATTGACCTATATGCTTTTGGCGGAAGAAACGATAGAAATACGGATGCGTATGCTTTTACCAGAAATGATGGTGAAAGAGTTGTTGAATCTATTTATCTGGGAGGTTACACTCCAAGAATTACTTCTAAAATAATTGATAATTCGCTTACCGTAGGTATCAAAGGACAAACAAACAATGGTTGGAAAATTGACTGGAGTAATGGATTTGGTCAGAACAAATTTGATTACACAATTAAAGGAACCTTAAATGCGAGTTTGGAAGGTGCCTCTCCAACTCAGTTTGATGCCGGTGGATTTAGTTTAACCCAATATACTGGGAATCTTGATTTTTCCAGAAACTTTAAATCGGTTTTAAATGGTTTAAACTTTGCTTTTGGAACAGAAGCTCGTATCGAAAAATATCAAATTACTGCTGGAGAAGAAGGTTCCTATGCTACTTATGATACTAATGGAGCTCCAATAACTAATCCGCTTACACAATTTGCTCCTATTGATCCTGTTTCGGGCAATCCCAGACCCGGAGGTTCTCAAGGATTTCCTGGTTTTAGCCCGGCTAATGAAGTGGATAAGCAAAGAACCAATGTTGGTGTTTATGCAGATGCCGAGCTTGATGTTTCAGAAGAGTTTTTATTAGGGACAGCACTTCGTTATGAGCATTACAGCGACTTCGGAAATACATTAAATCTTAAAATGGCATATAAATTAAAAATGTGCGACCAAGTGAGTTTGAGAGGTTCATTCAGCACGGGATTCAGAGCACCCTCATTGGCTCAAATCTATTTCAATACCAGTTTCACCAACTTCAATGCAAGCGGAGCTTCTGAAGTTTTATTGGCGGCCAATGGAAGTGCAGTTACTCAAGGATTTGGAATTGATAAATTAAGAGAAGAAAAATCAAGAAATGGTTCTATTGGTTTGACAGGTAAATTCGGGAAGTTTACCGCAACGGTTGATGGTTACTTAATTAATGTAAGCGACAGAATTGTACTTACTGGTTATTTTGATGCCACTGCTTTAAACTTAAATGTTGATTCAGCTCAATTTTTCGTAAATGGTGTAAGTACTGTAACCAAAGGTATTGATGTTGTTATGTCTTGGAAAAGCTCTTTTGGTGGTTCTAAAATCGGAGCCACTTTGATTGGAAACATTAATGATATGCAAGTTACTCATGTGAATAACGGAGCTTTAGACCAAGAAACCTTCTTTGGAGCACGTGAGATTGCATTTTTAAGAGCATCAGCACCCAATAATAAGTTTGGTTTAAACTTAAACTATCAAAGAAAATGGTTTGATGCCGGAGCAGCTTTTACGCGATTCAGTAAAGTAGTTCTCGTGGATTATTCAGGCGCCAATAACGTTTACGATCCAAAAATTGTAACCGATTTAACGCTTGGTTTCCAAGTAATGAAACAGGTGAAATTATCAGTAGGAAGTAATAATTTATTCAATATTTATCCAACTAAACAAGACGAATCTGGAAACACAGAAGCTGGTGGTTATTGGGATGCTGTTCAAATGGGTTCTAATGGAGCGTATTACTATACCCGACTTAGTTTTAAGTTTTAAATTCAAATTACAAAACTAAACAATCAAATCCTGAGCAAACGCTCGGGATTTTTTTATGTGAAAAGTATAACTTATACCCAAAATCATATAACATTAGTAAACCCTTTAGAAAGTAAATTTGTACCATACTAATCATTAAATTTTATTATTATGAAAACTATAATTTTAGGAGCTTTTGCTCTTTTACTTTCACTGAATATTCAGTCTCAAAACCAAAATAAAAAAACAGAAACTATTATCAAAACAACTACGGTTAAAGACGATAAAGGCGAACATAAAGTTGTTAAAAAAGAAGAAATAAAAGAGGTTCAAAAAATCGAGCTAAAAGATGTGCCAAGCGGAACATTGAATACCGACATTCAGCCTACTCCAACTCAGGCAACAGTTACCACGAGTGTGAATGTTGATGGTCAGGAAAGAATTGTGGATGTGGATCATTCAGCCTATTATTCGTATAATGGAGAAAAATACCAAATGCTCGCCGATAACTCTGGTTATAAATTTACCAATAACATGAGTGGCATCTCATTATTGAGAAGAACCTCAAACAATAACTATATCTACAAAAACAAAGATAAAATTTCAGTAGGTCATTTTGACGCTAATGGAAATTTGGTTTTAGAAACCTATGATGATAAAACGGATAAGGTTACCGTTGAAGTATTCAATTTGCAGAAATAATATTTTTGCTTTTGAATGAAAAATCCTGAATGTTCATTCAGGATTTTTTTGTTTATTCAT
>JAYTGH010000417.1:0-12226 GCA_043733645.1 Flavobacterium sp.
TCGTGTCGCCAACCTTTTTCAACCAAGTGGCAACAGTTCCTTCTGTCATCGTATCGCTCAAACGCGGCATTGTTATTTTAGTCGCCATAATTATAGTCTATGAGGGATGAAAGGATAATTTTCTTGTTCGTAAACCACATCATACAATTGTTGTACTTCTGGGAAAGCAGATTCTTCGGCGAATGTGACACACTCTTCTACTAAATCTTTTACTCTTTCGTCAATGATTTCAATTTCTGCATCAGTGGCATACTTGTTTTCTTTGATGATCTCAAGCACTTGAGTGATTGGGTCAATTTTTCTGTATTCTTCTACTTCTTCTTTTGAACGGTATAATTGTGCATCCGACATAGAGTGACCTCTGTATCGGTATGTTTTCATTTCTAAGAAAGTTGGTCCGTCACCACGACGTGCTCTTTCCATAGCTTCGTGCATAGCTTCGGCAACTTTCACAGGATTCATTCCATCTACTGGTCCGCATGGCATTTCATAGCCCAAACCTAATTTCCAGATATCCGTGTGATTGGCAGTTCTTTCAACAGAAGTTCCCATGGCATAACCATTGTTTTCACAAATAAAAACTACAGGTAATTTCCATAACATGGCCATGTTAAAAGCTTCGTGTAATGAACCCTGACGTGCTGCACCATCTCCAAAATAGGTTAGGGTAACACCACCAGTGTTGAAATATTTATCGGCGAAAGCCATACCCGCACCAACTGGAATCTGCGCTCCAACGATACCATGACCACCATAAAATCCGTGTTCTTTTGAGAAAATGTGCATGGAGCCACCCATTCCTTTGGATGTTCCGGTTACTTTTCCGAGTAGTTCTGCCATTACTTTTCTTGGGTCAACACCCATTCCAATTGGCTGCACGTGATTACGATAAGCCGTAATCATTTTGTCTTTTCCGCCTAAGTTCATAGCGTGCAAAGCACCCGCTAAAACGGCTTCCTGACCATTATATAAGTGTAGAAATCCTCTAACTTTTTGTTGAATATAAAGTGCTGCAAGTTTGTCTTCAAACTTTCTCCAAAGCAGCATGTCTTCGTACCACTTTAAATAAACTTCTTTTGTTACTTCTTTCATTTTTTACTTTTTGCTAAAGCGTTATAAGTTGTAATTATATTTCAACGCAAAATAGTTCACTCACTCACAAATTTGCGAAAAGCAAAAGTAAAACATTCCAAGTAAGAAGTAAAATATAAAAGAGTAATTTTTACCTAGCTACAAGAAGTTTTTGTCGAAGGTTAGCGGTAATAAATTTTTAATCGAATCTGATTTATAAATTTCACCACTTTCGCCCATAAAATAGATTTCTATTGGGGTGTTTTGTTTAAATTCATATTCAGAAATAGACTGTCTGCAGCCACCACAAGGTGGAATTGGAGTAAGAGTTGGATTTGTATCAGATGCTGCTGATATTGCCATTTTTACAATTCGGGCACCCGGATAGATGGCATTCGAATGAAAAATAGCTACTCTTTCGGCACAAAGTCCCGAAGGGTAAGCTGCGTTTTCTTGATTGGAACCTAAAGTAACTTTTCCATTGTCTAAAAGTAGTGCCGCACCAACTCTGAATTTAGAATAAGGAGCATATGCATTTTTTCTGACTTCGATAGCTTGTTGCATCAGAGTTTGAATATCTTGAGGTAGTTCTTCAATGGATTGAAAAGCTGTAAACGAGGTATTAATTTCTATTTTTGTCATTTAATTATTGAGGAAAAAAAATCCAAATCTCTTTTTTGAAATTTGGATATTGTTTTATAATTTACTATCTACTAATACTCTTCGTATTTATCACCGAAGTTAAACGATAATGAGAAACGAAGTGTGTTTTCTAATGGGTTTTTCACTTTCGATGCAGAGAATAAATACGATACATCTACTTTAACTACGTTGTATTTAAATCCAGCTCCAAGAGAGAAAAACTTTCTAGCTCCTTTTATTGGACTTTCGTGAAAATATCCTAAACGGAAAGCAAATGAGTCTTGATATAAATATTCTGTACCAACAGAATAGGTAAACTCTTTAAGCTCTTCACTAAAACCTCCCGGTGCATCACCAAAAGAAGAGAACATACCGGAAACCCAGTTGATTTTGTTGTAATCAGCATTATTTTGGGTTCTTAATGCAATTTCTTCTGGGGTTGTAATCAATCCATCACCATTTAGATCAGCACTTTTTGGTGTTGGTACTAAAAGTTTTGCAAACTCAACACTTACAGAAACTTTGTTGAAATCGTCAAGTATAAAGTCGTAACCTCCACCGATTCTCATGTTGGCAGGAAGGAAGTTAGCACTGTTATCGTCCGAAGCCCCGGCATCATAGTTGATTTTTGGCCCCATGTTTTGGAAATTAAAACCAAGACGTAACCGACCATTGAAACTTGAAAAAGCTGCTTCTTCACCTACATAATAACCTGCAATATCAACTGCAAATGAACTTGCTGGTTTAGAATCACCTGAAGTGGCATCTGGAATTCTTAAAGCAGAACGAATATATCTTCCGGCAACAGCCATAGAAAATCGTTCGCTTAATTTCAATGAGTAAGAACCATCGAAAGCTAATTCATTTGGCTTAACAATTTGTGGTGTGTCTTCGGCATTTTGTCGTAATTCGATTTCCCCTAAACCAAAATAACGCAAACTTACCGCGAATGAACTTCGTCCTTCGGCGCCGAATCGGTTATAATAGGTTGCTTGACCTAGCGAAATATCATTTACCAAATCTGTTAAGTAAGGTGTGTAACTCGCGGTGAAACCTTGTTTATCTAAAGCAAAAGTATATTTTGCAGGATTCCATTGTTGTGAAAAGGCATCTGGAGAAGTAGCAACTCCTTGGTCTGCCATACCAGCGGCGCGTGCATCGGCAGCTACTAAAAGAAATGGAACTCCAGTAGTGATAACTCGGCTATCTTGCTGTGCATTAATATTTTGTAGTGAGGCTAATAAAAATAGTAGTGCGAATTTTTTCATTTTCATTTTTATAAAAGTTAACAAATATAGTATTTTCCTAAAGGATTACAAGTTTTTCTATTTTTTCTGCTTTTTTATTCGATAAAGTGGACTTTACAGTCAATTTATAGACATAAACACCTTTACCAATTCGGTCTCCAAAATCATCTTTGCCATCCCAAGTTATTTCTCTTGACAGAAAGCCATCTGTGGTGACGGTTTGGTTTTTTGTCCAAACAATTTTACCAGTGATGGTCATTACCTGAACTTGCACGTCTAAAGGTTCAAAGGGTCTGTTATGAGAAAACCAAAATTCAGTATAACTCACAAACGGATTTGGGTAATTCAGTACATGACTAAGTGTTATACTTTCGTCGCCAACCACTACAAATTGAATTTCGGCAGTTATTGGATTATTATAAACATCCCAAGCTTTAAATGTAATTGTGTGTAAACCAACCGCTAAATTTCGGAACGGAAAATAAACCCTTCCTTTTTGATAATTGTTCAATTCGGTTTGATAATAATCATTCATTATGTAGGGATTTGTTTCATCACCGTCTAGAATACCAACAATATCATGACCAATTCCGCTTGCGGTGTTTATTCCATGTTCGTCTTCGAGTTTTGCTAAGAAAAAAGGCGATGCATTTGTGATGCCACCATTTACAAATGTTTCGTCATTCATATAAAGTTTTACCGTTGGGCCTGTATTATCTGCTACGGCGCTTGTGTTAATCCCCCCGATTTTAATATCAGTATTATAACCTGTTTTATCTAAAAGAATTTGATTTCTTTTAGAATAAAAACTAATCCTTCCGTTGCCAACAGGAATCCTAATATCTCTTGGAACCACAAATCCAAACTCAAAATGACCAGCTGTCACCGAAGCATTTCCTCTAAAAATTGTTTCGCCCAGATTTGTAAAAGAGATTGGTGGACTGTTGCTATCATTGTTAAGTGTGGTTCGGATTACGTTTTTATCAAAAATAGTAATAGATAAGTCACCAGTATAAGTAGGCAATGGATTATTGTTTTCATCTAAAACTTCTCCAGCTAATTTGACAAATGCCAGCGATTGAAAATCATCAATTGGTCCGGTAATAGGCATGTCATTCACTTTAGTTAAAACCACTCTTGGTTTTGGAATGGCTAACATTAAAGCAGGGTCCCCCAAATAAAAAACAACGTTGCTTGCAGTGGTTGGACTAAAATTTTTAGCAAGACGAAGTGCTTCCGCAATAGTTGTATAGGTATCACTGCCGTATGAAAATAAATATTCGGACAGCTTGTCATTAAATACTTCGGCATTTCCTTGATCTATAGAACGAATAGTTGTTATCATTGAGATAGCACCGCCTTTTGGATTCCAATAGGTGTATTCGCCAGCAGTTGGCCTATACGGATTGTCAAATCGTGAAAATTCACAAGTTATGGTTATAAATAATGGGTATTTGTATCGGTTGCTTAAATTTTGCCCATCCGATTTTTCCCAAATACGTTCACCAGACAAACCATCTTCACCGCCATGACCTAAATAATTGAATACTAATGCTCCTTTTTCAAAAGCAGCAAAAATTTCTTCTCTCGCTTTTGGGTATCTTTTTCCACCAGCAGAAGTTTCCTGTTCATAGGAATCTAACAAGATTTTTTTGAAATTAATAAAAGGTTTTTGGGCAACTACAGCATCAGTAAGGTTGTTTTGCTTGTATTGTAAAGATGCATCAGAAGGTTTGTCAGAATCATCGGCTATGGCAACATAATTGGTCCTCCAGCTGCCATAAGATTTTAAATCATGGTATTCAATTACTTTGTTTACCATTTCATCCGCCTGTTGTGTAGTACTAACAATCATTCGGCCAATAGCGATATCAATTCCGCCTAAATCATAAGATATGCTAGTAGGGCCATTAAATGTAGTATTACCATAATCCAATCGGCCTCTATCATCATCCATCATTCCAAAGAAATCATCGGATGCAAATGAAAACTGTGATTCTGTATAACTATTTAATGCCTGATATATCGGGACGATATTGGTGTTATTTGGAATTCGATCCTTAAAATCATAGGAGGCATCCCCAAAAAGATTTAAGTATTTCACGCGTTCATCTATTGGAGCGTTGAAATAGACATATTTTACAAAGTTTCGAATCGCTCCGATATCCTGTTTTCCGGATGCAAATTCGGGATAAATGCTTTCCAGATTCACCACTTTTACATTCAGATTAGAGTAACTTCTGTGAAAGGCGGCTAGTTTTTCAGCTTGTGCATTTAAAAATTTAGGTGTAATGATTAAATAATCAATTTTCTGCCACTGACCCTGAGCGTTGTTAAAAACGGTTCCTTTTATATTTTGGTTATCCACTTTTGATTTAGATTCCTTTAATGGCGAATAATAATCAGAATTATCAATGGCGATATATTTTCGGACTTCTCCTAATTGGGATTTAAAAGAAAACGTGCTTAACGCAGCATTTTCGACTTTGGTTACATTAAACCTATCGGTGATATCCCAAATTTGGGCGATCGATGAAGCATTTGAAAGTTGGTATTCTCCAACATTTGTTAATGATGCGGCCTGGTCATATTGGAATTGAAATTGTTTTCCAAATCCCTGAAGATTTCTTTTCGCTTTAATGTTGATATAGTCTAAATAGCCTCTTGAGCTTGGGACGCCGCCATTATCATACGTCACTTTGATGGTTACATCTTCAGCTGATACAGTTAAATTTGAAGAAAAATTCCGTTCTATAATTAAGGCATCGCTGCTACTTCCCGGATCGAGAGCGATGTTTCCCACCAATTGAGCATTTGCTTCTATTTTAAAATTATTTATAGTGGAAGTTACGGCCGCAACATGTGTTCTAACCTCAATAGGCGATGAGTTTACAATATTTGGAAATTTAAATTGAAAATCCTGTACGTTGTCAACGCTAAAGCTTTCGCCAAACCAAATTCTTCCCAATTTTTCAATATTGATTTCGTCAATTTCGTGAAACTGATAGTCGTCAAAAGTAGTTATAGGTGTTGCGATTCCTGTTGGTTGTGTCATGTCAACAATTCGCTTTCCAACATCACCTTGGGCGGTTACATAATAATAGGACTTATCAGCATAAATATTTAAATTGCTTTTGTAGTCGTCATTCCAGGTGTCCATTCCTTCAGCATAAAACAGAATAAAATCCGGGCTATCAAAAACGCCATCGCTTTCACCGATAACCTGAATAGCGTTTTCGGTTAAATCCATAGGATAATCATCAGAATTCAGCAGCGGCAACATTCTTCCGCCATTGCCATAGATTTTTATTTTTCTTGGATCTACATTGGTATCAAGCCCTAAACTTTGAAGAAAGCTTTTGGTTATTTTGTACACACCTGATTTTTGAACATAAAACCGATACCAATTTCCCGAGCTTAAAACGGAGTTTTCAATAGCAGTTGTATTGTTCATGCTAACTTGTGCTTTTGAAGCATTTTGTTGAACAGTATAGCTAAATGAAATTAATTTTTTAAAAGCGTTTCCTTCTTTAACTATGGGTGTAAGCGTGATTTTACCATAATATAGATCTCTCGCATTATGGCTTTTAAATGTTGATTTAAAACTAGACGGAATGTTTTTTATGGCAATATCGCCAAGTTGACTTTCTAAAATAGGTTCAAAAACCAGGTTGGTTATTTGAATTGCATTCTCATTAACCTTTGCGGTTAGTGGTAGTGTCAAAGAATAGGATACAGTTTTGGAATAAACGTCAAACTCGTAATTTTGTGGGTTAAACTGCGGCACCATATAGGAAATGCTACCATTAGACAGTTGTTTTTTGTCTGTCCAATCTAAAGAAACGTTTCCTTGCTCTTGAGCAACAGCTAAGAATGTGCTCAAAAACAGTAAGCATATAGTAATAATCCTTTTCATAGTATACAGTAAACGCATTTTTTCGAAAATTAGTATAAAAAAACAAAAAAAATATTTTTTTGAGACAAAATACAATAAAACTTCTAATTTTGCGTTATATATAAAATCAGTCCACAAAGGGCAAATTTAGTATTAATAAAAAAAAGTTGTTGCAATTTAATGGTAAATACTTATATTGCGCCTCGAAATTTATACCTACTATGAATATGAAAGTAAACAAAATTATAGCAGTAAAAATAGTACTATCATTAGTGATAATGATCGGTTTTACTAGTTGTAGTAAAAAGTCAGAATCGAAAGGTGGTTCTAGAGCAACCGGATGGAAAATCAACGATAAAAAAGGAGGTTTCCAATATGCTTCTAAATTTAAGAAGCAGGCAACCGGTCCGGGTTTGGTTATGGTTGAAGGAGGAACATTTACCATGGGTAAAGTTCAGGATGACGTAATGCATGATTGGAATAATACACCAAATAAGCAACACGTCATGTCTTTCTATATGGATGAAACGGAAGTAACCAACATGATGTATATGGAATACCTAAATTGGTTGAAAACAGTTTTCCCACCAGATCAGGACAATTACAAAAACATCTATGAAGGAGCTTCTCCGGATACATTAGTATGGAGAAACAGATTAGGTTATAATGAAACTATGACTGAAAACTATTTGAGACATCCAGCTTACGCTGAATATCCCGTAGTTGGTGTCAACTGGATTCAGGCAACTGAATTTGCTAAATGGAGAACAGACCGTGTAAACGAAAACATTCTTGAGCAACAACGTTATCTGAAGAAAGACGCTAAAGTTACAGAGATGACTGCTGATAAAATTTTCAGCACTGATGCCTATCTCGCCTCACCATCTACTGCAAAAGGTGGAGATGAAAAACTAGTTTTGAAAAAAGGTAAAGGAAGAGGAACTGCTCCAAAAGCCAGTGCTCCTGGTGCTAACAACACCGCTGGTAACAGTGCTAAAAATGTTTACGCACAAAGAACTTCCGGGTTATTTTTACCTGAATATAGATTACCTACAGAAGCGGAGTGGGAATATGCTGCTGCTGCTGACGTAGGACAAAGAGAATACAATGCTATAAAAGGGCAAAAGAAATATCCTTGGTCGGGAAGTTATACGCGTTCCGGAAAAAGACAAGTTAGAGGTGATCAATTGGCTAACTTCAAACAAGGAAAAGGAGATTACGGTGGAATCGCAGGATGGTCTGATGACGGTGCTGATATCACTAACAAAGTTAAATCATATCCGCCAAACGATTTTGGATTGTATGATATGGCAGGAAACGTAGCCGAATGGGTTGCCGATGTTTACAGACCTATTGTTGATGATGAAGCAAATGACTTCAACTACTACCGAGGTAATGTTTATATGAAAGACAAAATTGGTGAGGACGGAAAAGTTGAATTAGTTACTCCGGAAACTCAAAAATTTGATACTTTATCAAATGGTAAAATTGTATCAAGAAACTTCCCTGGTCAAATTGCTCAAGTACCAGTTGATGATAAAGAAACTTATTTGAGACAAAACTTTGATAAATCTGACAACAAAACTTATCGTGATGGTGATAAGCAATCAACAAGATATTTCAAATTTGGTGGTTCAGAAGAGGGCGACGAAAAAGGGAAATTGAGAGATGATCAAAGAATGTATGATTCTCCAAAACATAACGTATCTACGGATAGTTTAGGAAATATGGTTAAAAAATATGACCATTCTAATAAGCGTACTACTTTAATTAATGATGATGTTAGAGTATACAAAGGCGGTTCTTGGAGAGACAGAGCGTATTGGTTAGATCCGGCACAAAGAAGATATTACCCACAAGACATTGCTACTGATTACATCGGATTCAGATGTGCTATGTCTAGAGTTGGTGCTAAAGCTGACAAAAAGAAAAGAGCAAGAAACTAAAGTTGTAGTTTTATGAATAATAACAAAAAAGCCCTAATTTTAAGGGCTTTTTTATTGTAACTATTTTGCCAAATGACCATTCAGAACATTCATGATGTATATTTAAAGTGTAGTAAAGTTTCAATCGATACAAGAAAGATTGAGCCAAACTCTTTTTTTATTGCCATAAAAGGCGAACGATTTGATGCTAATACTTTTGCCAAAGAAGCATTAGAAAAAGGAGCAAGTTATGTCGTCATTGATAACGCCGACTATTATATTGATGACAGAACCATTTTGGTAGAAGATAGCTTGAAAACACTTCAGGCGGTAGCGAAATTTCACCGACATTTTCTAAATCTCCCCATCATTGGATTAACGGGAAGCAATGGAAAGACAACAACCAAAGAATTAATCAATGTAGTGTTGTCAAAAAAATTCAATACAAAAGCAACAATTGGGAATCTAAACAATCATATTGGTGTTCCGTTAACGCTGCTTTCTTTTAACCACGAAACTCAAATCGGTATTGTAGAAATGGGTGCCAATCATCAAAAAGAAATAGAATTTTTATGTGAAATCGCTCAGCCGGATTATGGTTACATTACCAATTTTGGCAAAGCACATCTCGAAGGTTTTGGTGGAGTAGAAGGTGTAATAAAAGGAAAAAGCGAAATGTATACGTATCTGAAAGCTAATAGTAAATCGGTTTTTGTAAATCTTGATGATCAAATTCAGAAAGATAAAACAGAACATTTCCACAGGATTACATTCAGCCAAAAAGATAAAAATGGTACTGTTTTTATAGATGATGTTACTGCAAATCCATTTGTGAAAATCAAAACCTTAGGAACTGAAATCAATTCACATTTAATTGGACTCTACAACGCTAATAATATCAACGCTGCAATCACTGTCGGTCATCATTTTGAAGTCCCTACAGCTGATATAAAAGCTGCCATCGAGAGTTACATTCCCGAAAACAACCGCTCGCAACTTTTGACAAAAGGCAGTAATGAAATTATTCTGGATGCCTATAATGCAAATCCGAGTAGCATGCTGGTGGCGTTGGAGAATTTTATACAGTTGGATAAAGCGAATAAATGTATTGTTATAGGAGATATGTACGAGCTTGGAGAAGAAAGCATGGAGGAACATAAAGCTATCGTCCAATTTTTAAATAAAAACAGTTCCTTTGAATGTCATTTTGTAGGCAAAGATTTTTTTGCAAACAGTATTCCAAAAGAGCACTTCCATTTTTATAAAACCTTCGAAGATTTTACTAAATATCTTTCATCAGTAAAATTGGAAAATAAAACATTACTCATAAAGGGTTCACGTGGAATGGCACTTGAAAGAACCCTAGAGTATATTTAAAAAAGATAACGCTATCTAACGGGATAGGACAATAAATTCATTATCTACTGAATCTTAATTATTCAGAAAATAGTATATTTGATAGGAATCAAAAACAGTAGCCAACTTGCGATAATCCATAATTTAGCTGAAATGGGGCGAAAATCGTATTAAAAATAAAATTTAAGAATGGAAGATAAAATATTGTTTTCAGAACAACAAAAATTTAAGCAATGGTGGCTTTGGATAATTCTTCCTGTGCTAAATTTTATATTTATTCTTGGAATATATAAGCAAATAATACTCAAAGAACAATTTGGAGATAATCCAATGAGTAATTCTGGACTTGTAATTGGACTTGTATTAATGATATCATTAACAATTTTATTTGGAAATTTTAAACTGCAAACAATAATAAAGAATGATGGTATATATGTACGGTTTTTTCCTTTTCAAATAGCATATAGAAAATATACTTGGGACAAACTAATTAATATATATGTCAGAGAATACAATCCCATAACTGAATATCGTGGTTGGGGTTTAAAATATGGTATTTTCGGAAATGGAAAAGCCTTAAACGTTTCTGGAAACAAAGGGTTACAACTTGTGAATTTAAATAAATCTGCATTGTTAATTGGAACAAATAAACCGGAAGAAATAAAAGAAATATTATTAAATATTGGACAATACAAACCGTGATAGCAACACATCCGCTAAAAGCCTTTTCTCGCACCCGAGCATGCAAGGTGAGCAGAGCGAAGCTAATTGCGAATTTTGTAGTAAGTTCACGTTTCCATTTCGCAAGAATTTTTATCCTTAACAGAGAATAATCAGTTCCGAACTTCGCAACTGCATGAAGCCCCGGAACGGTGTGTGCTAGTTTTGAATCCACCAAATGGAATCATAAATATCCTTGTGCCGTAAAATCTTGGGAGGAAAATTGGAGGAACTCACCGTGTTTTTCGACTTCCCAATTGAAATTAGGAAAATTATTTACACTACAAATCTAATCGAAAATCTCAATGGAAAAATTAGAAAATACACCAAAAATAAATTGTTATTCCCAACGGATGACGCAGTTTTAAAATCCATTTATTTGGCTTTAAGAGAAGCAACCAAAAAAGGGTCAATGCCAATCCAAAACTGGGGATTAATCCTCAACCTGTTCTTTACTATTTTTGAAAAAAAGGTTCAACTTTAATTAAAAAGTCAAACCCAATTATTTTTAACTTACACACTTTTTGGGATAGTGTCAATACATTAAATTGAATTGTAAATAAATAGCTATTCTCTATTCTATCTATCATCTATCATCTATTCTCTATCCCTACTCAATTCCCAAAACCCGCAACCCATAAACCATTTTATCCTTTAACGGATAAAATTCCCATTAACTTCCTGTAAATATCGGTGTCCTAAAACCGCAATAAGCATTCCATTTCCGGCTGGAACGACAGTAGGAGTAAGGCTAAAGTCATGTAACGGAGTTTCTTTTGCAATTAGGATAGGCCTACTCGCAAACAGTTTTGCTGTCATCTCCTCAAAATCAAGTAACACTACGCCAAAGCAAAGTTCCAAATGTGTTGCTCCGTTCTTGTAACTAAGATCAAGCGGGTCAAGGTTGCTTACGGTATAAGTAAAACGGGTAGCATCATAAATACCATTGCGCAAATCCAATGGGTAAGGCGTAAAATCAAAACGTTTCAGCAGTTGTTGGCCTTGTGGGGTCTGTAAACCAATCGCAACCCGGCGTTTACCACGATCAGAAGTGCCGTCACAATCCTTAATTTGCATAAATAGTGACATCATCCTGCTATGCAGCGTTCCGTCTTTCTGATTTCCAAAAAAGGGACGCAGGCTGTCCTTAAAGATTTTCTTCACCGAAGAAGTATTCCCAAACTCCGTATTGTTATCCCTCACACGATCCATCCTCGGGCTGTTTTTGATAGCATCTTTCGTAAAGCCGCTCTGTCTGCGCGCAATATCTATACCATTAAGTTTATAGAAAATAATGCCATCGATAGTTCCCTTAAGTTTTATGATTCCGGTTTGCTTTGCCATAAGATTGTGATTTAGCGTTAGGCAAA